>DATCPW010000056.1:0-10411 GCA_036569865.1 Candidatus Dormiibacterota bacterium | reverse complement strand
TTCCTACGATGAACCTCGAGCTCGTCAAATCAAATGAGGTTCAGGAGGGTGTGATGGCAGTTGCGACAAAGGCCGGAAGCAAGACCAGCCCGCGCGAGGTAATCGAACGCGCGAAGGCTGAAGGCGTCGAGGTGGTCGACGTCCGCTTCATCGATCTCCCAGGCACGTGGCAGCATTTCAGCCTGCCGCTCAGCGAGCTCGAGGTCGACAGTTTCAAGGAAGGCCTCGGCTTCGACGGCTCGAGCATTCGCGGCTTCCAGGCGATCGATGAGAGCGACATGCTGCTCATCCCGGACCCCGAGTCCGCAACCATCGATCCGTGTCTTTCGCACAAGACGCTCTTCCTTATCTGTGATGTCATCGACCCGATCACTCGCGAGCCTTACAGCCGCGATGGCCGGTTCATCGCCAGGAAGGCCGAGGAGTACCTCCGCCGCTCAGGCATCGCCGACATCAGCTACTGGGGACCGGAAGCGGAGTTCTACCTCTTCAACTCTTTGCGGTTCGACCAGAACGCGCACAGCGGCTACTACTACATCGACTCTGAGGAAGGCATCTGGAACTCGGGCAAGAACTCCGAGCCCAACATGGCTTTCAGACCGCGGCACAAGGAAGGCTACTTCCCGGTTCCGCCGACAGACAAGCAGCAGGACCTTCGCTCGGAGATCATGTTGAAGCTGATCGAAGCCGGGATTCAGGTCGAGGTCCAGCACCACGAGGTCGGCACAGCCGGCCAGGCCGAGATCGACATGCGCTTCGACACCCTGACCAAGATGGGCGACAAGATGATGGTCTTCAAGTACGTCATCAAGAACGTTGCTGCGCAGCACGGCTACGTCGCGACCTTTATGCCCAAGCCGCTGTTTCAGGACAACGGCTCCGGGATGCACATCCACCAGAGCTTGTGGAAGGACGGGCAGAACCTGTTCGCCGACAGCAAGGGCTACGCAGGGCTGAGCGAGATGGCCGTGCACTATATCGGCGGCCTGCTCAAGCACGCGCCGGCTCTGCTCGCGATCTGCGCACCGACGACGAACTCCTACCGGCGCCTGGTTCCCGGTTACGAAGCACCGATCAACCTCGTCTACTCTAAGCGCAACCGCTCGGCTTGCGTCCGCATCCCGATGTACTCGACCAACCCGAAGACCAAGCGCGTCGAGTTCCGCTCACCGGACCCTGCTGCCAACCCGTACCTCGCGTTCTCGGCTTGCTTGATGGCCGGCCTCGACGGGATCAAGAACAAGATCACGCCGCCCGAGCCGGTGGACAAGGACATCTACGAGCTCGAGGGCGCTGAGAAGGCCAAGATCAAGTCGGTGCCCGGCTCTCTCGCCGAGGCGCTCAACGCGCTCGAGAAGGACCACGCGTTCCTGCTCGAGGGAGACGTGTTCACCAAGGACGTCATCGAGACCTGGATCGACTACAAGCGCAAGCGCGAGGTCGACGCGGTGGCCCTCAGGCCGCACCCATGGGAGTTCATGCTGTACTCGGACGTATAAGCGGGTCTATCGACCCGCTTTATGAGGGGGAACCAGTCGGTTCCCCCTCATCGACCGGGCGGCTCTGCCGACGGGTCTGCTCTCCTTCCCGGGATGGGACTAATCACGAATTAGTTTCTCCACGCCACGATTGGGAGTATCTAAAACAAAGTCATGGCCGGGGGGACCCCGGCCAACCCTGCAACGCTAGCCGGGTGCCTCCTACATGCCCAGCATCGTGCGGGCTCGGAGGGCGATTGAGATTGCCACCCTCGTTTCTGGGTCGTCCAGTTGAAGCCCCGTAAGCGCCTGGATCCTCTCCACTCGATAGCTCATCGAGTTGATGTGGATGCCGAGGTTCCTGGCGGCGGCACGCCGAACCCACCGCGCAGCGGATAGCGCCTCCAGCGTTTCGAGGAGTGGCGTGTCCCGTGACTGCGCGTAGCTCAGCAGCGTGCCCAGCAGCTCATCGACGAAACGCCGCAACGCATCTGGGCTCTGCACCTCGAGCAGCAGGCGGAAAGCGCCCAGCGAACGGTAGGACGCAACGCGGCCGCGGCCGCCGGCGCGGCGGGTGAGGCGCAGCGCCTGCCTGGCTTCGAGGTGGGAGCGCGCGAGCTCGCCAACCGAGTTCGCGAGGTTGCCGATCCCAACCGAGGCCGACCCCGGCTTCATGACCGGAGCCGCTCCGGCAAGTATCTGCGCGGCGAGCTTCTCGATGGCTGCCAGGTCAGGCGCCACCTCGTCCGGCACGAGAAAGACCGCCGAGCTGGATCGCACCAGGGTTAGCGCATCAGGCAAGCGTGAGCGAACGATCCCGTTGAGCGCGCTGTCCAGGCGGTCCTGGCGGCCCGGGGCGACAAGGGCCGACTCGGTCTCGTCATCGTCCGGTTCCAGGACCATCACCCACGCACGCTGTGGGAGCCGGTGCCCAAGGCGCTCCGCCTGCCGAGCAATCCGCTCTGCCTCATCGCCTTCGAGGCCACCCGCGAGAACTTCTTCCACGAGGTCGCCCCGGAGCCGGCGCTCGACCTCAGCGGCGGCGCGTTCCTTGGCCAGCTCCAACGCCAGGATGGTCGAGCCGTGCTCGAGAGCGCGGCGCCGCCCGTGCGAATCGACGGTCTTCTCGTCGACCCCAACTGCAAGGAGGCCGAGCACATCCGGGCCGGCGCGGACCGGCACGAGGTCGATCGCCCGGGCCGGACGGCCGGCGTTCATACGAACCTCACGCGCTCCCGCCTGGGCCAGCGGGCTGGGCACGTGGATCCGGGGCGGCATCCCATCGGTGGTTTCACCGGCGCCTCTGATGCGATAGCCGGCAGGCGAGTATAGGGCGGCACGCCCGCCGGCAAGCGATCCGACCACCTCGAGGATCGATTGAATGCCGGCGCCCTCCAGCGAGAGCCTCGTGAAGCGCTCGTGTATGTCGTGAGACAGCTGGATCTCCGCGAGCTGAACCTCCATCGCCCTCTGTAGCTCGCTGCGCTCGAGGATGCCCGCCACCTGGCCCGCGATCGCGAGCAGGAAGTCGATGTCGCCCGAGTCGAAATCGCGCTTGTACGCGGTCTGGACGTTCAGCACGCCCACCAGGCGCGGACCCGATTCAATCGGGACCGACAGCATCGAATGGAATCGATCCTCATCGAGGCCCGGGACCCACTTCCAGTGTGGTTCCTTGCTGACGTCCGCCACCACGGCTGGCCGGCGAGTGTCCGCAACCCAGCCGGTGATGCCCTCACCGACCTTCATGACGACCTTGCCAACCATCTTCTCGTTGAGTCCGTTGGTCGCGGTGAGAAGGAGCTCGCGACCTCGCGACGTCACCAGGTACAGAGAGCACACATCGGTGCCCATGGCAGAGGTGGCTTCGCGGATGATGAGCTCGAGCAGCTCGTCCGGACGCTGCGTCGAGGCTGCGGCCTGAGCCAGCCTGACGAGGAAGCTCAGCTCGCGAGCGGCCAGGCTGGAGTCGGCACCCTCGGTACTGACGGCCATTCTTTGCAGCTTACGGCCCTGCTTCACGCTAAAACTCGTGTGAACAACACAATCCAGACCCGCCCCATAGTGTGAGGCAAACGTATTACTTCCTCGCGCTCATCCTTTGGAAGAGCGGGCGCGGCAGGGTTGGCCGGGGTCTCCCCGGCCATGACTTTGTTTCCCTCACTCCCAGTCGTGGCGTGGAGAGACTAATTCCGTAGTTAATCCCATCCCGGGAAGGAGAGCAGGTGGGCGCGAAGCGACCACCGATGAGGGGGAACCGACTGGTTCCCCCTCATTTTTCGAGGTAGGCTAGGCGGCAAGTGCTCCTTTCACACTCCGGCCGCTGGCGCGAGCATTTCGCCGGAGTCGACCTGCCAGTACCAGTGCTGGGTGGCGAGACGGTCACCGGAATCAACTTCGACAACGCCGCCAGCACACCGCCGCTGAAGCGCGTCCGCGATGCGGTGACTGGTTTCGCCGAGGTCTACTCGAGCGTGCACCGCGGCACCGGATACAAGTCGCGCATGGCGACCGAGGCGTACGAGCAAGCACGCGAGCGCGTTGCCGACTTCCTGAACGTCGACAGCCAGAGCCAGGTCGTCATCTTCGTCAAGGGCACTACTGATGCCCTCAACCGAATCGCAGCCGAGCAAGCTCGGCTCGACGGCCGGCAGGTGCTCGTCACCGAGATGGAGCACCATGCGGACCTCCTGCCGTGGCGCCATCGCAGCGGCCACCTGCTCGTCGGCCTGACTCCCGACGGCCACATCGACCTCGATGCCATCGAGAGCGCGTTGAAGGAAAGCGCCGGGCGCGTCGGACTTGTCGCGGTGAGCGGCGCATCCAACGTCACCGGCTTCATCTCCCCCATTCATGAGGTCGCAGAGCTCGCCCACCGTTATGGCGCGCTCGTCTCGGTCGACGCCGCACAGCTCGCACCACATCGACGCATCGACATCCGGCCGGCCGCCGACCCCGGTCACCTCGACTTCGTCTCTTTCTCGGGCCACAAGATGTACGCGCCTTATGGCGCCGGAGTGCTCGTGGCCCCGCGCGACTTCTTCTCGGGGGCGCCCGAGGTGATGGGTGGCGGCGCGATCAGGATCGTGACCTGGGACGACACGGTCTGGGCGGACCTGCCGGATCGCGAAGAGGCCGGCTCGCCCAACGTGATTGGCGCGGTCGCGCTCGGAGTCGCCATCGAGACGCTCGTGGAGCTGGGCTTCGACGAGATGCTCCGGCATGAGACACAGCTCGGTGAGCGCCTGCTCAAGAGCTTGAGCGACATCCCGGGCGTCACAGTGCTCGGTGGCACGGGCTCGCCCGGCGAGCCTGAGCGCCTGGGCCTTGCCAGCTTCGTCATCGACGGTGTGCATCACGGCCTGGCGGCCGCGGCCCTGAGCCATGAGTGGGGCGTGGCTGTACGCAATGGTTGCTTCTGCGCCAATCCTTATGTCTTCCACCTCCTCAACATGACCAAGGAAGCCGTGGAGGAGGTCCAAGGCGAAGTCGCGGCGGATCGCCGAACCGCTCTGCCCGGCGCGGTGCGCGCAAGCCTCGCGCCGTACAACGACGAGGCCGAGGTGGATAGGTTCGCCGATGCGGTGAGAAGTGTCGCCAGTGGACAATTGAAGACGCGTTACGAGCAGGCGACCGATGGGACATTCGCCCCTGAGGGCGGGTGGCCGGCGATCCCAAACCCGCTGACATCACTTGCGAAACGCGGCGCGCTGAAAACTTAGGGGAGGTTGTTTGATGAAGCTTCTGGTCGAGATTCTGTTGGCGATCTTCCTTCACCCGATCGTCTGGGTCCTGTGCGTGATCAACATCGTCGGTCGCCAAGACATGGGCGGGGTGGGCAAGGTCCTGTGGATCATCATCACCTTCTTCTGGGGAATCGGCCCGATCCTCTACGTGCTTCTCGCCAAGGGAGCCTTCTGGTAGAGACGTGATCGCATCCGCCAGGGAGCGCTCGGCCACCCGGGCGCTCGTGCTGGGACTTCTTGCGTTGCCCTTCGGCATCTTCGCTCCATTCGCCATCTGGGCCGGCATCAGCTCGCTCCGCCGAATTAGCGCTTCCGCCGGGTCGCTTAGCGGCAAGGCCTCGGCCGCGGCCGGACTCGCCGGCGGGCTGATGGGCCTGGCGGTCGTGATCGCCGGCACCGCTTATTGGTTTCTTGCGTCGTGAGGCGCGGACCGCTCATCGCCGCTGCCCTTTTGGTCCTTGCAGTTGCCGCGCTGACTTATCCCGGTGCGCTGGTCACATCGATGATCGCCCGCCTCACTCCACCGCCCACTCCTTCGTCGCCCACGCCGGAGGGCGTATTGCCGTGGCTGCATGTCGCACACCCCGATGGCGGTCAGCCTTACATCGCGGACGATCGCGGCAGGATGGTGCTGTTTCACGGTGCGGTTCCGGCGGACCTTCTCGACTTCGGTACGAGCAAGAATTGGTCTGCAGCCTACCCGATCGACCCCGCTGCCTACGCGGGTGCCCAATGCCCGCCGATAGTCAGTCACAGCCACTACCCGCCCCTGTGCCAATCGGATATCGAAGAGATGGCGGCCCTCGGCTTCAACTCCCTTCGCCTACCTCTGTCCTGGAGCTTGCTCGAGCCCAAGCGCGGAGAATTCAGCCAGACCTACGTCGACCGCGCCGCCCAGGTCGTGGACTGGGCCAAAACGCTTGGCATGTACGTGATCATCGACATGCACCAGAACGCCTACTCTCACTTCGTCCAGGCAGAGCCTGGGTCAGGCGTGGACCTGTCCTCGAACAGCGGCGCTCCGGCCTGGGCAACGATCACGGACGGCCTGCCGTCGAAATTGCTCATCCCGAACCAGCGTGAAGCAAACCCGGCGGTCGTCGAAGGGTTCAACAACTTTTGGTACAACCGTGACGGCATCCAGGACGAGTACATAAAGGCAATTGCCCTCCTGGCCAAACGGTTCAAGGACGACAGCACTGTCGCCGGCTACAGCATCTTCAACGAGCCGCAGCCGGGCTGGAATCTACCGCCTGGCTTCGAAGACCTCCTCCTCTTTCCGTTCTACCGGCGCGTCATCGATGCAGTGACCGGCGTGCGTGACGGGCTTCCGTGCCCAACCGGTATCTACATGCCCTCGTTCTGCGGTTATGCCGATCTCGGCATCCACGACCTCCGGCATCTGTTCTTCCTCGAACCCGGGCTGCTGCGCCAGATCACGGACTTCCCCACACACCTCGGGCTCCCGGTCAGCTCTTATCCGAACCTGGTGTTCGATATCCATGCCTACACGCACGGATTCACCATCGAGAAATTGATCAACTCGAAGAGCGATCCGAGAACGGCCACCTACCCCTGGGGCGGCTACGACCAGACGTACAACCTGGCCAAGCGCGAGGCAAAGGCCATGGGCGCAGCACTTTTCGTGTCTGAGTTTGGCAACGATCCGAGCTACGACTCGCTTCTGCTGGCCAACGAGCTGCTGGAGCAGGAGAGGCATCTTGTCGGCTTCGCCTTCTGGACCTGGAAGGAGAACGGCGGCTCCAACGCCTGGGGAGTGTTCGATCCCGGCAACAACGAAATCGGCGTCACCGCCTCGAGCGGTTGCATCCGACTAGGCCGCGAGCGCCAGCTGGCGCGGGTCTACCCGCGAGCCTCGGCTGACCCCAAGCTCACCTATCACTATGACTCGGAGACCGGCGCTTTCACGCTCAAGGCCCAGGGACGGGCCGGCGACGCTTTCACAGTGGTCTCCATACCGCGGGAGGTGACCGGGGACGTGACAGTGCTCGGCGCCGACCGGTCGGTCATCTCGAACAGCGATGGCAGCCGGGTGGTTACGGCAACCCCGTCTGGCGGGGCATTCTCGATCGCGGTCGCGGCCGCACCGCTCTCCCTGCTGGGCTGCTAACCCCCCAGGCCAGGCGGCAAATTGTTGCCGTCCCAGGAAGCGCCGAGATGACCTCGTTATCACCTGATCTGCCCATCCGCCATCAACTAATCTGATGGGCGGGAAAGGGTGGGACTCCAAACGGTAGCCACCAAAGGCGCGCGCGCCACAAACGGGGTGGCGGCCGCGCATGGACCGGGGACCAATGGCTCGGTCGCGCCCCAGCCAGTCGTCAAGCTGACGCACGTATCGAAGGCCTTCGGCCGGACAGCTGTGCTGAACGACATCAGCGTCTCGGTCGCCCCCGGCGAGATCCTCGAGATCACCGGCCCCAGCGGCTCAGGCAAGACGACGCTCCTCCGGCTGATCCACGGCCAGCTTCGGCCGAATCGAGGAGAGGTTTGGGTCGAGGGTCGCGGCCTGCATCGGTGGTGGCGGCGCGGTCTCGGCCGGATCCGCCGCGAGGTGGCGTTCGTCTATCAGGAGCAGCGGCTGCTGCCGCGCCTGACTGCCCTGGAAAACCTGGTTTTTGCGATGCAGATCGGCGACCCCGAGGTCCCGCATCGAACGATCCGGCGCCGGGCCATGGACGCGCTCGAGGCGCTGAGCCTGGGCCACCGGCGCGGCGCCTATCCACACCAGCTGTCGGCAGGGGAAAGGCAGCGCGTGGCGGTCGCCCGGGCATTGTCGGGCCGGCCCCGAGTACTCCTGGCTGACGAGCCGCTCGCGTCGATCGATGATGACAACGCGCAGATCGTGATGCGCCTTCTCAAGGAGGCGGCTGCCAATGGCACGGCAGTCGTCGTCGCCACGCACCATCCCACGTTCGCTGCCAACCGCGTCCTCCGTCTCCCGAGCGGGCAACTGCTGGTCAGCCGTGACCGCTCCGGCTCAAACGGCAAGCACTTCGGCCTTTCGCTGTGGCGGCGTGTCCTTCCGGCGCCGACACGCCCGCACAAGAACGGCAACGATCACGCGGTGGCAGTCAGGCTGCCGCTATGGCGCCGGCTCGCCGCCCTGTGCGGCAACAGCTTTCGGCTGGTTGTCCTCAGCGGGTTGAGCAGCTGGGCTCGAGACATCAGGCTGACCGCGCCGGCGCTTGGCTCGATGGCGATGACGCTTGTCCTCTGCGGGATGCTCGCATTGGTCGGCATATCGATCGCCACAGTGGCCGGCCAGGAGGCCGGGCAGGCATCGATCGTCCGCGTATATCTCGCGACTGACGCGTCACCCGCGGCCATCGCCGCGCTCGAGAGCAGGCTTCGGGCCGATCCTCGCGTGAGCTCGGTAACCGAGATCAGCGCCGCACAGGCCCTTCAGGACGCGCAGAACAGGCCCGGCCTGGGCGCGTTGGCCGGCCTCAGCGCCTCCAACCCGTTCTCCGCCAGCCTCGACGTCCAGGTGCGGCAGGTCGGATCGGTTGCGGCTGTCGCCGCGGAGGTCGTCGGGGACCCCGCGGTTGACGCCACGTACCCCACCTCCTATGACCCCGACACGTATGCCCGATTGGGCAGGATCGCTCTGATCATCGGCGGCATCGGCGCCGCGTTGCTGCTGCTCTTCACGGTGGTCGCGTACGCAGTCGCCGCCAACTCGATGCGCGCGATCGCCGCCGCGCGTCAGCACGAGGTGACGGTGACCCGCCTCCTCGGAGCCCGCGGTTGGATGGTGCGCGGACCCTTCGTTACCGAAGGTTTGATGACCGGCGCGTTTGCGGGCGCTCTGGCCGGGGCGGCGGTGTTGGGCGTGTGGTTGTTGGCCACGGGCTTCGCGTCGCAGACCTATTCGCAGATTCTTCCCGGGGTCGGTCCGGATTCTGTGCGTTATGTCTCCGCCGCGGTGATGGTCGCCGGTCTTGTGCTCGGCGCGCTCACCGCGATGCTCGGCTTTCGGCGAATCCGCGCGTGAGGCGCACACTCGCGCGCCTGGCCACGCTGTGCGCGCTGCTCGCATTGCTGGTGCCTGGCTCCATCAATGTGAGCTACGCAACCTGCCCAACGCCCGCCGCCTCAGGCTCCCGCGTGACCTGTCCTCCACCCGATCCAAACCAGGCTGCTTACGACCAGCTGCGCCGCCGCCTGGGTGGCGACCTGGCGCGCGCCCTCACCAGTCAGCAGCTGTTGAGCGTGGCGCTCATGCAATCGGCAGCGAGCGAGCAGAACCTCAGCGCGCACATCGCGAGCGAGGAAGCCAAGATCGCCGTCCTTGAATCGCAGATAACGCAGCTGGAAAGCGAGATCGCCGATACGCAGAGTCAAATCGGCGTCGAGCAGGCCCAGATCGCCGCTCTCGCCCGCGCCATCTCCAGACAACCTGACTCCATGCTCGTGCAGATCGCCCGCGCTGGAAACCTTCACGACGCCCTGGTGGTTGCCGCCGACCTGATCGTCGCCGGCCAGCGCGCCCACGCTCTCGAGGCGAAGCTGGAAGCCGACCTCGCGAAGCTGCAGGCGGATCAGGCAGCTCGAGCGGCTGACTTGAACAGCGAGAACGGCGTGGTCGGCCAGCTGACGGCGAACCTGACCGCCTTGAACTCTGCGATCGGACAGCAGAACTCCATCACCGCGCAGCTGGACGCCCTGATGTCGCTGATCAGAGCGGCTCAGGCCAATCTCACGAACCAACCACCCGACGTGACCGCGGCCCTCGCGCACCTGCTCGAGCTGCAGGAGCAGCTGCTGATCCAAAGGGCGTACCAGGCAGCCTGGAACCAGGCGCAGGTGGGGGCCGGCCTGGCCATGGTGACGCGGACGCTCCCGGTGGGAACCACGCTCCCCGGCCTAGTGCTCTCGTGGCCGATCGCCGGCGCATACATAACGCAGCCCTTCGGCCCGAGCGAGCTTCTGCTGGAACCCCCGCTCGGGCCATACGCGCACTTCCATACAGGCATCGATCTGGCGGCCCGCCTCGGCACGCCGGTGACCGCGGCTGCGGAGGGCGTGGTGGTGGCGGTGGCGCACACGCAGGTGGGTTACGGCAACTATGTGATCGTCGCGCACGGCGGCGGGATCATGACCCTGTACGGCCACCTGCTCGAAACCGATGTCAGGGTCGGCGACCACGTCGCCCGGGGACAG
>DATCPW010000055.1:0-12175 GCA_036569865.1 Candidatus Dormiibacterota bacterium | reverse complement strand
GATGTGGACGTCCTCCGCGATCTGGGTGCCCGGCCTCAGCTTGGCGAAGGGGCCACAGTCGGAGCGGTCGCCGATCTTCGCGTCCTCTATATAGACGTGGGGGCCGATGCGGCACTCCTGGCCGATCTCGGTGTTGCCCTTGATGATCGAGAAGGGCTCGATGGTGGTGTCCTGCCCGATGGTGACGGTGGCATCGATGAAGGTGCTGTCGGGGTCGGTGATGGTGACTCCGCCCTCTCGCATGAGGCGATCGAGGATTCTTCGGCGCATGGTCGCCGTGGCCGTCGCGAGCTTTGCCCGGTCTTTGACGCCGGTTGCCTCGTCGGGGTCGTCGATCTTGACGATGGTGACTGGGCTCAGGTGCAGGAAGACGTCGGTGAGGTAAAACTCGCCGGCCTTGTTGTCGTTCTTCACGTGGCTCAGGGCCTCGACCAGCTTGGCGCCGTCGAAGCAGTAGATGCCGACGTTGACCTCGTGGTTGGTCTTTTTAAGCTCGTCGGTGGCGTCCTTGCGCTCCACGATTCTTTCGAATTCGCCCGTTTTGTCGCGGACGATGCGGGCGTCGTCCCTTCGGGGATCGCTGACGCTGGCGATGGTCGCGGGCGCCTTCGATTCTTTGTGAGCGTCAATCAGCCGCTTGAAGGTGTCGGCGGTGATGAGGGGGGCGTCTCCGTTGGAGACGAGGACGTCCTTCCCGTTCAGGTCTTTCGGGTTGAGCTGCTGCAGGGCGTGCGCGGTGCCGTGCGCCTCTCTCTGATACACGACCTGTGCGCGGCCGTCCAGGTGGGCGGCGAGGTCGGCCTGGTGCGGGCTGATGATGACCTTGATGTCTTTGGCGCCTGCCTCGGTCATGGCGTTGAGGACCCAGTCGACCATCGGGCGGCCGAGGATGGGGTGCAGCACCTTGGAGGTGCGGGAGCGCATGCGGGTGCCGTGGCCGGCGGCGAGGATGACGGCCGTCAGCGGTTGGCTCATAGGGCCTCCGGCGTTGCACCACTTCCCGCGTGTTGCGCGCGGGGACCCCAGAGGAAGGGGGAGGTGATTTTCCTAGTCAGGGTGAGCGAATTATACGGGGGGTCGTTTGGGGCCCTTAGAGGGGGGCGGTGGGCGAGTCTTAACAGGCTGGGTTGCCTGGCACGCGCTTCGCGCGCAAATTGAGCGCGCAAGGTGCGTTGGCGAGGGGGAGGGTCGCCGACGTTGGAGGAGGGAGGGCCCGGCGGGGGGTGACCAGGCGGCGAGACGCCTCGTTACCTGTCAACCGGCGTCGAGCAGGTGGTCAGCTTCGCAGCGAACACCGGTCCGCTCAACCAAGATGCGCTGGACCAGCTCAACTTCACCCCAGGACAGTTCTGGCCGGCCGCCTGACGGGATCGCGACCGTGAATTGCTCACGACTGGGGCTACTCTTTTGTTATGGCTGAGATGCCGGCGGTGAACCTGGAGGGAGCGGTGCCTTCGCACCTGCCTGTGCTGCCGCTCAAGTCCACCGTTGTGTTTCCCCGCATCTTCATTCCGCTCTCGGTCGGACGGAAGCGCTCGCTTCAGCTGCTCGACGAGCTGACCGGGTCCGAGCGCCACATCGCCGTCGCCACGCAGCTCGATGAGCACCAGGAGGACGTCGGCTTTGGCGACATCCATCACATCGGCGCGATGGTGCGCGTGCAGCACATGCTCAAGCTGCCCGACGGCACCGTTCAGCTGGCGGTACTCGGGCTGCGGCGGATCAAGCTCACCGCTGCGATTTCCGAGGAGCCCTACCTGACGTGCGCGGTGGAGATGCTGCCCGAGGCTCATGCCACCATCCCCGCGATCGAGCGCGAGGCACTGATGCGCAGGGCAATCTCGATGTTCCAACAGCTCGTTGCGCTCGCGCCGCATCTGCCCTCAGAGCTTTCCAGTGGCGCTGCGGCCATCGACGACCCGCTACACCTCGCCTACTACATCGCCAACCACACCCGCCTCACCACCGAGCAGCGGCAGGAGATTCTCGAGGTGGATTCGGCGAAGGCCAAGCTCGAACGCCTGCTGGCACACATGGCGCACGAGCTCGAGGTTCTCGAGCTGGGTCGCAAGATCCAGTCGCAGGCCGAGGAGTCGATGGGCAAGGCCCAGCGCGAGTATTTCCTGCGCGAACAGCTCAAAGCGATCCAGCGCGAGCTGGGCGAGCTGGATTCGGAACTGGGTGAGCTTGGAGAGCTGCGCGATCGGATCGTGAAAGCAGGGCTGCCGCCCGAGGCCCAGCGCGAAGCGGATCGCGAGATTGCGCGGCTGGAACGCATTCCATCGGCGTCGCCGGAATCGTCGGTGATCCGAACCTACCTCGAGCTCATCGTGTCGCTGCCGTGGAACACATCCACCGGCGGCGAGGTGGACGTCACGAAGGCGCGGGAGATCCTCGACGCCGACCACTACGACCTCGACAAGGTGAAGCAGCGAATCGTCGAGCACCTGGCCGTGCGGCGCTTGAAGCAACTGCGTAAATCGACCGAGCGCGGGCGCGAGCCGATCCTCTGTTTCGTGGGGCCGCCGGGTGTGGGCAAGACCTCATTGGGTCAGTCGATCGCGCGGGCGATGGGCCGGAAGTTCGCGCGAGCCTCTCTGGGTGGCGTGCACGACGAGGCTGAGATACGCGGTCACCGCCGCACGTACATCGGCGCCATGCCCGGCCGAATCCTGCAGGCGATCCGGCGCGCGGAGTCAAACGACCCCGTGTTCATCCTCGACGAGGTGGACAAGATCGGATCGGACTGGCGTGGCGACCCGTCTTCGGCTTTGCTGGAGGTGCTCGACCCCGAGCAGAACAAGGATTTCCGCGACAACTACCTCGACGTGCCGTTCGACCTGTCGAAGGTCATGTTCATCACGACCGCCAACTCCCTTGAGACCATCCCGCCGGCGCTGCGCGACCGCATGGAGGTGCTGAACCTTTCGGGCTACACGGAAGAGGAGAAGGTGCAGATCGCGGAGCGCTTCCTGGTGCCCAAGCAGTGGCTGTCACACGGTCTGCGCACGGGCGAGATCACGCTGGCCGAGGATGCGGTGCGCGTGATCATCCGCGAGTACACCCGAGAGGCGGGCGTGCGAAACCTGGAGCGCGAGATCGCTTCGGTGATGCGGCGAGCGGTGGCGGACATGGCGGTGGGCAAGCGGCCCGGGCGCAAAGCTGTCGACGTCCGGCGGGTGCGTGCTGCGCTCGGCAAGCGGCGCTTCTACGACGACATTCGCGAGCGCATCGACCGCCCCGGTGTGGCGACAGGCCTCGTGTGGACGCCGACCGGTGGCGAGATCATCTTTGTCGAGGCAGCGCTGACGCCAGGCAAGGGAGAGCTGAAGCTCACCGGGCAGCTAGGCGACGTGATGAAGGAGTCGGCTGCGGCGGCGCTGTCGTACTTGAAGGCACGCGCTGCCGACATTGGGATTGATCCGTCGCTGTTCGACAAGAACGACATTCACGTGCACGTGCCGGCGGGCGCGCAGCCAAAAGAAGGCCCATCGGCCGGCGTGACCGTATTGACGGCGATGGCTTCGATCCTCACCGGCCGGCCGGCCCGTGATGACATTGCGATGACGGGCGAGATCACTCTGCGCGGGCGGGTGCTCCCGATCGGCGGGATCAAGGAGAAGGTGCTGGGCGCACACCGCGCGGGGATCCGCCGCGTGTTGCTGCCGACGCGCAACGAGGCGGACCTGGACGACATCCCCGCGGACCTACGCGGTGAGATGGAGCTCGTGCTGGTCGATTCGATCGACCAGGTTCTGCGAGAGGCGCTGACTACGGTTGGTTCGGCGTCGGGTCAGCGCTCGAACGGGGCTGGGACTCGAGGGGGGCGCGAGAAGGTGGTCGTGGCGGCGCCGGCGCGTGCGGCCCGTGTGGCGCGCGTGGCGCGCGTTCGAGAATCCTTGCATGCGCGGCCAGCTCCACCGAATCGTCAAGGGGCGAAAGGTCGGCGACGCCGCGCCGTCTGAGCGCGCTTAGGATCAGGTGGTCGGCAAGGTGCGGGTTCTTCGGCAGCAGCGAGCCATGGAGATAGGTACCTAACACGCCGCCCTCCAGGTAGCCCTCGGTGCCATCGCTCCCGTTGTTGCCGAAGCCGAGCCTGACCCTTCCGAGCGGGGCAGCGTTGGGCCCGAGGAACGTTCGGCCGCTGTGGTTCTCGAAACCGACAAGCGTGCTGGGGGTGACGTCCTCGATCTGCATGTCGACCACGACGTCACCAATGAAGCGTTTCTTGCCGGCTTCAGTTCTCACGTCGATGAGGCCGATGCCGGGGAATCGCTCGCCTTCCGCGGTCTGGTAATAGTGGCCGAGAAGCTGGTAGCCGCCACAGACGGCGAGCACCGCGGCGCCGGCCTGGACAGCGCGCTCCAGTGGAGGTTGCTTGTGCTCGATGAGGTCTTCATATACGAGAGCTTGCTCGCGGTCCTGCCCCCCGCCGAAGAAGAAGACGTCCACGTCCTCCATGTGTTGGGTGGTGCCGCGGCCGAGCTCCACGAGTCTCGCGTCATAGTCCCGCCATTCGGCGCGCTTGAGCAGCGTGAGGATGTTTCCCCGGTCCCCGTAGATGTTCATGAGGTCGGGATAGAGCCAGCCGACCGTGAAGGTTTGCTTCTTTCTTGTCACTTTGTGGCTCTTCTTGAGTTTCCTACGTTTCCCAGTAGGGCTTGGCCCAGCCCCGCCTGACGAGCTCGGCTCTCAGATCGAGCATGGCCGTGTAGCTGCAGAGAAGGTGGGCGGTTTCCCCGTCCGGTGTCGCTTTGACGAGGGCATCCAGCGCTCTGCCGGGATCCGTTTCCGGAGGTGCGGCGTTGACGCCCGCGTATTTGAACCTGACAGCCAGGTCGTGGGCGCGATTGCCGGCAGGAATGAGTGCGTGTGCTTTGCCCTTCAGGCGTTCGAAATCGACGTCCCAGATCCATGAGACGTCGGTGCCGTCAGCCTTGCGGTCGTTCAGCGCGATTAGGAAGTTGTTGCCGTTGGCAAGGTCGACGGCGGTGCGAAGGGTTTCGTTGAAGCCGGCTGGGTTCTTGGAGAGGACCAGGTTCAGGTGTCGGCCGCGGAATTCCAGGCGCTCCTGCCTGCCGAAGGCGGCTCGGAAGTTTTGCAGGCGATGGGCTATGTAGTCGGGGTCGAGGCCGAGTGTGATGCCGGCGCTGTAGGCCGCCAGGACGTTGTAGGCGTTGTAGAGGCCGCCCAGAGGGAGCGCGATTCGTTGGTCTTGTTTTGCATTCGCGGAATGCACCGTCATTGCGATGTTGTCGAAGCCGTCCAGGGTGATGCCTGTTGCGGTGATGTCCGGCGTTGGGCGTTGGAAGTCGCCGTTCGGGCAATGGTAGACGCCGTCGTGTCCGACGTACACCGCATCGAAGATGAGGCTCGCGCCACAGCGCGGGCAGGTCCGCGCGTCCGCGGCGTGCGGCAGATCGTGCTCTGCCACGGAGGTGTCGTCGAGTCCGAACCACAGAGGAGGGTGGTTGAGATTCGAGCCGATCTCGGCCACGCGCGGGTCGTCAGCGTTCAGGAGCGAGGTGCTCCCCGCGGGCAAGTTGGCGAGAGCGGCTTCGATCTTCTTCGCTATCGACTCGAGCTCGCCGTAACGGTCGAGTTGGTCCCTGAAGAGATTGAGGACAAGCGCGGCCTTGGGCTGGATCTCCTCGATCGCCTTCGGGAGGCTGGCCTCGTCGATCTCGAAGACGCCCCAGTCGGCGCGGAGTCGCCCGCTCCCGTTCGCGCTCTCGAGGGTGGCGGCGGTGACGCCGAATATGAGATTGGCGCCCGACCGGTTGGACACGACCCGGTGTCCCGCGCCTTCTAGCAGCCAGCTGATGAGCCGAGCGGTCGTGGTCTTGCCGTTGGTGCCGGTGATGACTATCGATCCGAACTTCAGGTCCTGAGACAGCTTGCGCAGGATGTCCCGGTCGATGACGCGCGCGACATCGCCAGGGAGGGTCGTGCCTCCACCCCGGCGGCTGAATCTGGACAGGGCTCCGGTCGCCTTGCCGGCCCAGACGGCGGCGGTTCTTCGGATCACGCCCACGCGCCAACAGATTGCGTGACCGCGGTCCAGCAATCAAGCTTCGCGATGGCGTGCTGCGCCGATCGTTCGTTTGAGCATCTCAGGAAGAAGGCGGAGCCACTACCAGTCATCTGCCAGCCCTCTCCCAATCGCGCCGCGAAATCGCGCAGCCGTGGCTCGACGTGCGCAGCGGCGGCGGTCAATTGGTTTGGTCCCTCGCTCTTCACCTCGTCCCAGGCGCGGTATACCGCTGCGGTCGATAGTTCGATGTCAGGCCACGCGATTGCGAACCACGCGGGATCGGTCGGGAGAGTTTTGAGGCGCTCGCCACGGCCCTCTGCGAGGGCGGCCCCACCCATGAGGAAAAACGGCACGTCGGCGCCGATGCCCGCCGCGATCTTGTTGAGGTCGGCGCTGATGTTGTGAATCGCGGCAAGGCCTTTGAGTGCTGCGGCGGCGTCCGAGCTGGCGCCACCCATGCCGGAGCCGGGCGGGATGCGCTTGTCGAGGTGAAACGCCGTCACGAGCTCACGGCCGGTCTCGTGCTGCAGCGCCTCGTGGGCTTTTCGAACAGAGTTGTCGGCAGCGTCGAGATGATGGCGGCCGCTGGTTGTCATGGTCGTGGCGTCGGCTCGTTTCAGCTCGAGGACGTCGTGCAGCGCGACCGCCTGCATGTGTGTGCGAACCTCGTGGAAGCCGTCGGGCGTGCGCGCAAGCACGGCGAGATCGAGGTTGAGCTTGGCGCGTGCCGGCACGACCAGCGTCAACTGCGGATCGGTCGCAGCTTCTCTCTGTAGGCGACCGCTCTATCGCGGTAGTGCTGCGCGGTGATCCCGACCCAATTTCCCGACGACCCATCGAGTGGCTTCTTCACGGTGGCTGGAACGCCAGCCGCCATGTGTCCCGCCGGCACCTCGCTGCCTTCTGCGAGCACCGCGCCAGCAGCAAGCAACGAACCCTTGCCCAGCCGGCTGCGTTGCAGCATGGTGGCGCCCATGCCAACAACTGCGCCCTGCTCTACGACGCATCCTTCGAGCTGCGCGGAGTGGCCGACGCTGGCATTTTCTTCGATCAAGGTCGGCAGATCCTTGGCGCAGTGGATGACAGCGTTGTCCTGGATGTTGGCGCCGGCGCCAACTTTGATCTGCGCCTCGTCGCCACGTAGAACCGCGCCGAACCAGACGCTTGCGCCCGCACCGATGTCAACGTCTCCAATGAGGACTGCGGTCGGTGCGATGTAAGCGTCTGGATGGACTGATGGCCGCTTGCCGCCGAGCTCGAACTCCACTGCCTCTATAATCCTAGCTTCGGGCTCTCGTCCAACCCCTCGCCTCTTCACCCACCTGGAGTAGATACATGGCTAAGCGAACGGCCTCCGCGAAAAAGCAGGCGCGCTCCGGCGTGCGCCGCGCACTGCGCAATCGTGCCGTGCGATCAGAGGTCAAGACCAAGGTCGTGAAGGCGCGTCGCACGCTTGTGGGTGGGCCGGTTGCGGAGTCAGAGCGATTCGCAATCGCGCTGGAGGCGATTCAGGCGCTGGATCGGGCGGCATCGAAGGGTGTCCTGCACCGAAATAACGCTGGACGCCGGAAGTCGCGATTGGCGAAGCAGCTCGCGAAGCTGGCTATGTCCCCTGCAGCTGTTTCAACCGCAGGCACCGCAGCAGGCAAGGGCAAGAAGGCTCCGGCCGCTGCTGCAAAGCCGGCGGCCAAAGCTGCTGCAAAGCCGGCGGCCAAGGCCGCTCCTGCGGCAACGACTAAGAAAAAGTAGGTTCCGCGCCCGGTTTTAGAGCCGGGCGAGCAGGACGTCCAGCCCGAGCTCGGCATCGACCTGGCCCGACTTGACCTCCCACTCGTAGTCGCGGATCGCTCTTAGCCCGGCCTCCAAGCGTTCGGGGTCGGCATCCTTGGCGGCGTCGTATGCCTTCTGCAGGACGAAGCGATGCTCCGACATCTTCTCCTGGACTTCGGACAGTGACTCTCCTCGATCCTGCCGCGCGCGGACCTGAAGCACCAAGGCGACATACCGCGCCATTCGATAGGCGACCGACGTTGGTTGCAGCCCCCCACGGGTAAGGCTTCTGGCGATCTTCAGCGCGTCCGCGGTGGGATGAGGAAGGAGATTGTCCGTGAGCTTGAAGATCTCGTCCTCGCGGCCGCCGGCGAGGAGCTCCGCGACTGCTTCTGACGTCAGCTTGGCGCCGGAAGCCTTGTATGCGGCCAGTTTCTTGAGCTCCGAGTCGACGATGCTGAGGTCGGGCGGCGTAACCCGCACGACTTGAGCCGCAATGGCGGGCGTAAGGCCGTGGTCGGCTGCACGCCTGGCGGCCCATTCGCTCAACGCTCGGCCTTTAAGAGGCTGCATCTCCTCGACTGTTCCGCCCGCCGCGGTGACCGCCTTCGCAAGCTTGCCGGCCGCAGATACCCTTCCGGCCACCGTGATCAGCAGGCGAGTGGTGGTCGGAACTTCCGCCAGCGCTGGAGCCAGCGCCTCCGCGCGAGCGGCTGCCGCCATGCGTGCGTGTACGACCCGATACGGATCGAGGAAAGGCGCCTGGAGGATGGCGTCCTGCAATCTCGTCGGGGTGAGGCCCTGTCCCTCGAGGGTGTCCTCGCCAAAATCCGAGACGAGCTCTTTGCGCCACTCGCCCAGGGTGGCGCGCGCCCTCTCGTCAACGAGGAACCTCTCCTCGCCGTGCAGCAGAAGGATGGCCCGCTGCACCGCCTTTGCCTTCGCCATCCCAGCGATCGTACCCGCGGCCGGGTCGCGTCACATTGGCAAGGTGATCGTGCCCTCCTGGTCGGTGCGCAGAACCGTCGGCGGGAAACCCTGGGCGAGCCGGCCGCCGGCGCGCGAGGCGATGAGCTGCACGTTCGGCCCCGCCGCTTGCGCGAGGTCCGGTGAGAGCAGGCTTCGACCACCGCCCGGTATCAGCAGATACGAGCACTGCCCGCTCAGCCGAGCGGCAGCGACGGTCTGCGCGTCGACGTCGAGATCGCTGAAATCGCAGAAGCTCCTACCCGAAGGGGCGGTCACGCGAAGCGCGAGGTAAGCGACGCCAACGACGTCGCCCGGTGCTCCGGGCTCGGGCGAAATCACCTCGAGCGTGAAGCCGGCAATCGTGATCGTGGCGCCGGCGCGCAGGCGCACGATGCTCGCACCCCGTGCGGCGGCTTCGAGCGCTGCGGTTCGCCAAGCCGTACCTGTGAGATTGGCATCCGGAACGAGGAAAGTGGAGGCGGGACGATCGAGACCTGCGAACCCGCCCACGTGTCCGAGGGTCGGCGCGGTGACCGCGACGGCGTCTAATTTGAGCTGCCATGGCGGGAGCTGCGCACCCAGCTCGTCCTTCAATCGCTGCGGGCTTGGACCAGAGTCGATCAGAATCGCGCCTCGTGCGCCGCGAAACAGGACAGATTGGCCGTCGCCAACGTTGAGTACCGTGGCCTGTGGCGGCGCATTAGCCCACGCGCCAAAAGCGACGGCTGCGATGAGGGTTGGCGCGGCGACTGCTGAGGCGAACCCAATGAGGCGGCGGCGGCCTGCACTCCGAGTGGCCGCGATTCCCGGGCCCAACGCGGAGTAATAGGCCAGACCTGCCCAGGTGGGGAACCGCGGCACGGTGATCGCTGCAGCGGGTATCCGCGCCAGCAAGTACGAGACCTGCTCGATGTAGGCGAGCAGGCCGGCTACCGGTAGTGCGGCGAGGCGCGCGAGACCGGGCGCCAGAGTGAGTGGACAGATGAGAAGGCCTGTCGCGATCAGCGCTGGAAGGATGGGTAGGGTCAGCGCGTTCGCGATCGGCGCGATCGGCGAAAGGACGTGGAAATCGGTCGCCATCATCGGCAGCGTCCCGATCTGGGCCGCGCAGGTGACCGCGAACGGCTCACGCAGAACAGCCGGCATGCGAGGCAGGCGCCGCTCGATCGCGGGCGTCAGCAGAATGATCGTCGCAGTTCCCGCGAATGAGAGCTGGAAACCGACGTCCCACGCAAGCTCCGGATGCCATGCCAGCATGGCCGCGCCCGTGACAGCGAGTGAGGTCCAGACGTGAGATGGGCGGCCGAGGCGCGAGGCGGCGATCGCGAGCCCTCCCATGATCGCGGCGCGGAGGGCCGCGGGGGTCGCGCCGCCCACCAGCGCGTAGAGGCCGATAAGAGCGATCGCGGGCCAGGTGGAATGCCGTCCGAGCATCGGCTTGAGCGCGCCCTGGACGATGCGCGCGAAGACCGCGACTTTGAGTCCGCTGAGGACCAGAAGGTGGATGAGGCCAGTGGCGATGAGAGCGTTTTGAAGGTTCAGTGGTATCCCCTGACGCACGCCAAGGACGATGCCGAGCAACACTGCGGCGTGCGGAGCCGGCAGGGCTTCGTCAAGCGCTGAGATGTAATGGGCGCGCAGCCACCCGGGCAAACCCGCCAGGCCGCCGCCCGATGTCACCACGTCAAAGCTGGTCGCAACGAGCTCCAGGAAGACGTGGCGCTGGGCCAGGTAGGCGCGCCGATCGAAGGTCGGGAGGTCGCGAGGAACGATCAGCTTTCCGCTGGCCTGGACCGAGTCGCCAAACGCCACTTCCGTGGGGCCGCGCCAGCGCACCAGCAGATTGCCTATCCCCAGCGTCACTGTGCCGCCACTCGCTATCCGGTCGGGTTCGACCAGGGCTTCGGAGCCGCCCGCCGCGGGATGGCTGTCGTCGGTGACCCGACCGGTGATCGTCACGATCTGGCCCGCCGCCGCAAGCGCTCGGCTGGGAGCTTGCGGGTCTGCCGCGGGGAGCTCAGCTCGGCCGACCGCCATCAAGGCGAAGGCGACGGCGATCGCTATCACGGCCGGCCTAACCAGGAAAGCCAGCCCGAGACAAGGAATGGCGAGGGCGAGCGCCACGACGCCGAGAATCGGTTGCGACGGCGCCAGCACGACAGCAGCCGCGAGCGCGCCGGACCAGGCCAGCGCGATGGCCAGCGCCGGGTAACGCGCCGCATTCCAGACCCCGCCCTGCGGTTGGTCCGCCGAATCGATCACAGGGTGAGGTAGCGGCGCGCGATTATGAAGTCGGATTCGCTCATGCCGAGGATGTCGACCAGCTCGCTCGTGGTCTGGAATCCTCCAAAGTTGGTCCGGTAGTCGACGACCTCCTGGGCAAATGCCTCGGTGAAACCCGGGACAAGCGCGAGCTCCTCGGCGGTGGCGGTATTAAGACTCGTGCGGCTGATGATGGTGCCGCCAGGCGCGCCTTTGACCAGGGGAACCTTGATCTGCTCGCCGTCCTTCAACCTGCCGGCGAGGTTGGGAAGCCGGGAGGAATCCGCATACCCGGTCAGCCCGCCCGCGGCGGCGATCGCGTCGTACACCCGATCGCCCCTGGGCAGTCGATACAAACCAGGTCGCGCGACTGCACCAACCACGTCGACGAGGAGACCGCTCGGAGGAGGCAGCTCGAGGGCAGGGGCAACCGGTGCAGGCGGGCGCGAAGCGGCTGCAGAGGCGGAGAGGGAGTAGAAGTACGCGCCTACGACAGCGCCAATCGCAATCAGGACCGGTAGCCCGAGGGCAAGCATGCCTTTCCAGCCGGGGACCAATCGCGGACGATTTCGCATGACGTGAAGCTATTGGGACGGCGAGCGAACCGAAAGCCAGCCTGTTAAGGGCGGGCGTAATTGGCTGGTTCCCGAGGAAGGATTCGAACCTTCGGTCGAGGATCCAAAGTCCCCTGCCTTACCGCTTGGCTACTCGGGATCGCCTGGTTACCAATAGTGCGCGGACGGGCCGCGAGCCGTTCTTCGCGGCGCACCAACACTACGCGAACGGAGGTGCATTCTAGGTCGCGGCGTGACCCAGACCGGCCAGGTGGCGTTATGTCCTCAATGCGAATCGCCCTTCTCATCGGGCTCGTGCTGGCAACCGCCGCCTTGGGCGCGTCAATCGAAGCCGACTACGTCATCGACACAGGCATCCGAGCAGCCGCTTAGTCGCGGGGCCTTGGCTTACGGGACCAGGTTGATAAGCCGATTCGGGACGTAGACGACCTTCGATGGCTTGCGCCCGTCGAACGCCGCCCGCACCCGATCGCTGGCCAGCGCCACCGCCAGCGCATTTTCTTCCGACAAGCCGACAGGAACCGTCAAGCGCTCCCGCACCTTGCCCGCGACCTGCACCACCAAC
>DATCPW010000054.1:0-13262 GCA_036569865.1 Candidatus Dormiibacterota bacterium | reverse complement strand
CTGGGCTGCCCGCGCCGCGGAGCTGGTCCTCGATCGGTGGCCGGTCGCGCCAGGGCAGCTGCGGCACGTCGTCGATGCACCCTCGGATTACATTGGCATCGCCCACTACTGGGGTCAGATGTGCGCATTCGATCAGCGCCGGCCGCAGGATCAGTTCGTCAGGCGGTTCAACGTTCCGGGCGTCCCGGTGACGGACATGGGCTTGAGCTCCGATCCCAAGTGGATGCGCCTGGTGCTCAACGACCTGCGCCGGCTGCGCAAGCCGGTTTACATCACCGAGAACGGTCTTGCGACCAATGACGACGAGTGGCGGCAGCGCTACTTGAAGGAGATCCTGTCCAACGTTCAGCTGGCGATCGACGATGGGGTCGACGTTCGTGGTTACTTCCACTGGACGAACATGGACAACTTCGAGTGGGCACGCGGCTACGCGATGCGATTCGGCCTGATCGATGTCGATCGAAAGACCCTGGAGCGGCGAATCAAGCCCAGCGGGAGGCTCTACGCGCGTATCGCGCAGGCCAACTCGATCGCGCGCGAGCGTGACCAGGATCAGCGTATTGATCTGGTGCAGTAGCAACTGCGGGGTGCACGTACAACGATCCGGTGATTCGGCCGTGCTGGATTGGGCCTATTGATTGCCTCTAGACTCAGCCCCGTGAACCGGAGGTCGGGATCGATCGCGGCGGTTGCGATAGTCCTAGGTTCCGCTCTGATGCTGTCTCTTGCCTGGGGTCTCCAGCACGCCGCCATGCAACGCCCGTCCCTGATCGGCAATGCTGCGCCTCGACTCGCGATCCAGCAGCTCAATGGCAAGGACCTGAGGGTTTCGGACCTGCGCGGCAAGCCCGTGGTCCTGGATTTCTGGGCGTCATGGTGCGTGAGCTGTGCCGAGGACCTGCCAGTGCTCTCCGCCGCCTCCAATTCCCACCCTGGCGTCGCTTTCGTGGGCGCCGCAATGCAAGACACCTCGGGCTCACTGCATGACTTCGAGCAGCGGCATCCTCACCCGTACCCGGTCGGCCAGATCGTGGATGGGGATTACCAGTCGTACGGAGTCTTCGCGCCACCCGTGACTGTATTCATCGACGCGCAGGGCATGGTCGTCGCCTCATTCGCCGGGCCTCTTGACGCGCCGACAATCGACCACTACCTGGGGCTCATCGCATGATCCACGGCTTGAAGTGGGCGCTGCTGGGCGTGGTGGTGGCAGCGTGCGTCGGCTACCTCGTCTACTCCGCTTCAGGCGGTTCGTCCGAGTACTACCTGACAGTGTCTGAGCTGCGCGCTCACCCGCCGAGCGGTGACGTGCGCGTAGCCGGCGTCGTGCAGAACGACGTGCAGCGGAGCGAGGGTGGGCTCCACGTGCTGTTCACCGAGAAGGATGGCACCGCCTCGATCCCCGTCGAGTATCGAGGCACACTCCCCGATATCTTCCAGCCAGGGATCACCGTGGTCGCGGAGGGCAGGCTCGGCGCCGACGGCATCTTCCACGCGCGCGCGATCCTGGCGAAATGCCCGTCGCGCTTCGCTACCACGCCCTATACCCAGTGATCGGTTACCTCGGCGCGGGCGCGCTGCTCGCTGGGCTCGTGATGGGCGGGTTTGCGGCGCTGCTTTCCTTCTGGGCGGGCTGGCGCGAGAACGCAACCTTCGTCCAGGTCGGGCGCCGTGCGTTTTACGCGAGCGCGGCCATGATCGTGATCGCGTCCGCCCTACTCGAGCTCGGGCTCCTATCGCACGACTTCTCGCTCGCGTACGTCACCGAGCACAGCGACCTGTCGACGCCCCTGCCGTTGGTCGCTGCCGCTTTCTACGGCGGCCAGGAGGGCTCGCTCCTTTACTGGGCGCTCGTGCTCGGTCTGCTCGGCAGCGCCTCTCTTATCGCGAGCTCCAGACTCGGGCTGCGCCTTGCCGCCTATGCCGCGGGGATCCTCGCCGCGATCGAGACCTTCTTGCTGGTGGTCCTGGTGCTCGTCGCCAGCCCGTTCGACCTCCTGTCCATCACGCCGCCGGACGGGCTGGGCCTCAATCCCGTGCTTCGCGACGGCGGGATGCTCATCCACCCGCCCGTTGTGCTTGCGGGCTTCGCGTCGTTCGCCATCCCCTTCAGCTTCGCCGCCGCGGCGCTGCTGGCCGGGCGGTCGGACGCCGCGTGGATTGCGCACACTCGCCGTTTCGCGCTGATGGCGTGGGCGCTCCAGAGCACCGGCCTCGTGCTCGGCATGTGGTGGGCCTACCACGTCCTCGGCTGGGGCGGGTATTGGGGCTGGGACCCGGTCGAGAACGTGGCCTTGATGCCCTGGCTGGCGACCACCGCCTACCTGCATTCATCGCAGGTGCAGGAACGCCGAGGGAGGCTGAGGGCATGGAACTTCGGGCTCGTCATCCTCGCCTTCCTGCTGGTCGTGTTCGGCACCTTCATCGTCCGCAGCGGGGTGGTGCCATCGGTGCACACGTTCGCGGTCAGCGCGATTGGCCCCTGGTTCTTTGGCTTCCTGTTCGTGTGCCTTGTCTTCTCGATCGGCCTGCTGGCGTTCCGCTCGGGCTCGCTGTCGAGCACCAGCCGCCCTGCACCGACAGTCTCCCGCGAGAGCGCTTTCGTCCTGCAGAACCTTCTACTGATCGGAGTCATCGCCGTCGTCTTCTGGGGCACCGTGCTGCCGCTGGTCTCGGGTATGCTCGGCCAGGAGCGGGTTGTCGGCGTGCCTTATTACGAGCGGGCCGCAGGTCCACTCTTTGTGGTGTTGCTGGCTTTGATGGCCGCCGGGCCGCTGCTGCCATGGCGCCACGCCGGCTCTTCATTGCTCTCAGCGTTGAGGTGGCCTCTCGCCGCTGCAGGCATCGTGTTTGCAGCCCTCCTGGTTGCGGGCGCGCGATCAGTACCCGCGTTGCTCGCCATCCCACTCGCCACGGCCGCCGGGACCACGTGCCTGGTCGAGTACTCACGCATGGGCCTCAAGCTGCGGCGATCGGGAATCGGCTGGGCCCAAGCTGCCTCGGTGATCGTGCGCAAACGGCGGCGCTACGGCGCCTACCTTGCGCACCTCGGCATGGTCGTGCTGGTCGTGGGGATCGCCGGGTCGCATTTCTGGCAGCAGGAGAAGGTTGTGTCCCTCAAGCCCGGTGACCAGGTGACCGTCGCCGGATACACGCTGACGTACACGGGCTCTGAGCAGCGGCAGCTGGCCGATCACACAGAGCTTGTCGGCGCCATGCGATTGGGCGATCAGACGTTGGAACCGGCGCGCGCGACCTATGCCGGGCTCGGTGGTCAGTCGCTCACGCACGCGGCGATCAGCAGCACTCCAATCGCTGATGTCTATGTGGTGCTCGCCGGCTTGAACGATGACGGCTCGGCTGTCTTTCAAATCTTCGTCAACCCGCTGGTCATCTGGATCTGGGCGGGGGGCGCGATCATCATCCTCGGCGTGGTTCTGGGCAACGTGGGGGAGAGGCGCAGGGCGTTCGACCTCCAGGTGGCGCGGGCGGCCAGCCCGCAGCCGGCATAGATGGCGCTGATCGTCGCGACGCTGCTCCTCTTCGGCGCCGGCCCGTTTGTCCTGTGGCCGTTGATCAAGACGCCGGTTGAAGAGCCGGGACATGCCACGCACCAGACCGAGGAGACGCAGTGAGCGCGATCGTCGCCCACGAGCTGACTCAACGGTTCGGCTCAGAGGTTGCCCTCGATGCCGTCGACCTTGCCCTTGACCAGGGAGAGCACCTGGCCGTGTTGGGTGACAACGGCGCGGGCAAGACCACGCTGCTTCGCATCCTCGCGACCGCTACCCGTCCCACCTCGGGCCGGCTCGAAATCTTCGGGCTGGATGCGATTCGGGAGCGCAATGCTCTTCGAGCGCGAATCGGTTTCGTCGCGCATGCGCCTGGGTTGTACCCGGCGCTGTCGGCTGTTGAGAATCTCGAATTCTTCTGCGCTTTGCATGACGTCGACCGCAAGCGAGTGCCTGAGGCGCTGGCCCTCGTCGGGCTCACTGACGTCGCGCGGCGATCGGCGGGGCGGCTGTCGCGTGGTGAGCAGCAGCGGCTTGCAATTGGGCGGGCGGTTTTGCACGGCCCACGCCTGCTGATCCTTGACGAGCCCGACGCGAGCCTCGACTCGGGCGGACCTGACCTTCTCGCCAACGTCATGCGCGACCGAACGGTGGTCCTGGCCACCCACGACTACGCGCTCGCGAACCGCCTGTGCCAGAGAACCATCGTGTTGCGCAACGGCAGGTCGCTGGGCGCCGCGACTCGCTTGCGAGTGGTTCGGTGACTCGATCGATATCGGTCGCTTACGCCGTCGCCAGAAAAGACCTGACGTCTGAATGGCGTACGCGTGAGCTCGTCCCCGCGCTCGGCCAGTTCGTCGTGCTGGCGCTCGTGATCGCAAACTTCGGGTTCCAGATCGATTCCCGAAACGCATCGGTCATCGCACCGGGGGTGCTGTGGCTCGCGCTCGTGTTTGCAGGCTTGGTCGCTTTCGGTCGGGCGTTCGCTGCCGAGCGCGAGCAGGCCTCGCTGGAAGCGATGCTGCTCACACCTGCGCCCGCTGCGGCGATATTTGCCGGCAAGGCCATCGCGGCCGCCCTCTTGTTGATCGTCTGCGAGATGGTCCTGTTGCCCGCGATGACGCTGTTCTTTGGTACGCCGCTCAACCCCGCTCTGGTAGTGGCGGTTCTTCTTGCGACGGTCGGCATGGCCGCCCTGGGCTGCCTGTTCGCCGCCATCGTCGCGCGCGTGCGCTCGAGAGAGGTGCTGCTCCCGCTCCTCACGCTGCCGCTTTGGATTCCGTTCATCGTTGCGGGCGGCCAGGCCGTCCAGGTGGCGATGGGCGCAAGCGGCAGCTACAACCAGGCGGTGGCTTTGCTCATCGACTTCGACATACTGTTCGTGGTGCTCACGTCGCTCGCGGCGAGGTTCGTCCTCGATGACTAAGTACACGAGGCTGTCCGGAGTGGCGGTCCTGCTCATGCTCGCTGCAGGAGCGCTTATCTTCTTCTACGCGCCAGAGGATTTCCTGCAGAAGGAGCCGCAACGCATCTTCTATTTGCATGTCAGCACGGCCATTGCGGCCTTCGCTTGTTTTGCTGTCGTGTTGGGCGCGAGCGCGGCTTACTTGCGAACCGAGAGCGCGCGGGCCGATCGCCTCGCGAGGGCTGCCGCGCTGGTGGGGGTCGTTCTGACCACCGTCACTCTCGTCATGGGGATGCTCTACGCGAAACCGATATGGGGCACGTTCTGGACCTGGGACGCGCGGCTCACGTCAACGCTGGTGCTCTGGATCATCTATGCCGGCTACCTGCTGCTTCGCCGCCTGGCCGAGCCCGGGCGCCAGGCCGCGCGCTTTGCTGCGGTGGTCGGGATCTTCGGCTTCGTCGACGTCCCCATCGTCTACTTCAGCGTGACCTGGTGGCGCACGCAGCACCCTGGCCCCGTGATCGTCAGCAACGCACTGCCTCCGCAGATGCTGCTGACGTTCCTGGTGACGATGGCCTGCACGCTGTTCCTGGCCGCGGTAATGGTCGCCATCCGCTACCAGATCGAGACGCTCGCGGATAAGACGGAAAACACCCCTTCGCCAGTCGCCCAGCTCGTTGGCGCGCAGCGAGAGCCCGAGACGGCCCGGTGATCTATCTCGTCGCCGCGTACGTCATCGGCGTCCTCATCCTGGGCGGTTTCCTGGCGCTGTCGCTGAGCCAACTGCGCGACCTGTCGGCGAGGAGTTCGCCAAGAAAGTAGGCCGGAGGCCGCCCCGCTTAGTCGCCGGCGTCGGGTTGGGGATCGAGCGCTTCCCGCAGCTTGGGCGCCAGGCCGGCGACTATGCGCTCGGTCAGGCCCCACACCACGCTCTCCTCATGGGCGAGGTAGCGAAAGCGCCAGGGGTCGGCCGACTCGAGCCAGGCGCTGTCGTCCAGAAGCCTCTCGAGCGGTATCTGAAGCACACCTTCGAGCTCGCTCGGCTCATGGATGAACGGGAGCACCGGGCCTGGCAGATGGGCGACGAAGGGAACGACGGAGAAGTTGGAGACCGAGGCGTAGATCGGGTCGCCGGCGCCGAGCGGAAGGAGGCTGCCTCGCGGAACCCCGATCTCCTCGGCGACCTCGCGTTCGGCCGCTTCCCAGGCCGACTCGCCCTCGTGGACGCCGCCGCCAGGCAGCGCCACCTGCCCGGGATGGTCCCGCAGGTCGGCCCGGCGCCTCACGAAAGGCACTTCCCAGCGCCCATCGGCTTCGTACAGGACGAACACCACGGCCGCCTTCCGGGCGCCTCGGCGAAACTCGCCCCAGCCGTCCACTGCGTTGAACAGGTGCTCGAGGCGGCTGAGGAAGTCGGTAGTGCGGTCCAGGGCCACGGAACCTCCGATTTGGTGATTGGCTCCATGAGCCAGTAAGCTAAGAAAGGTAGCTGAGATGATCGACCGCACAAGCACGCGTATCGAGCAGCAGGAGACGGCGCTTCGCCGGCACAACCGGCGCCGCTATGCCTTCCAGCGCATGCTGGAGGCCACCGACAGGGTCCTGTGGCGCCTCGAGGAGATGAACCGGGACGGGGTCAAGACGGTGCCGGCACCCGTCAGGGCTGAGCTCCGAGAAGCCGTCGAGACCATGCCCAACCACGTTCGGGAGCCGCTGCGTGACGGCGGCCTTGTCCAGGACACCCTCGACAGCCTCTTCGAGATCCAGGAGCGCCTGTTCCGCTGGCGCTTCCCGGACTGGGACGACACAGAGCCGGACGACTTCGACTACGCGAGTTAGGCGGATCTTCGATCCGCCTTATGAGAGGGAACCAGACTGTTCCCTCTGCGCGCAAAGCGGCGTTGAGGATGGGCCTTACTGAATGCATCGACGGGCGCTGCGCGCGCGTCTGCTCTCCTTCCCGGGATTGGATTTATTACGAATCAGTTACTCCACGCCATGAGTGGGAGTAGGAAAGACAAAGTCATGGCCGGGGGACCCCGGCCAACCCTGCAACGCTAGCTCTGCATTCTGCGGTGCACGAACGAGCCCAGTTGGCTTAGGCCGAGGCGAAGGTCAGGACCAGCTCGGTGGCGTAGGCCGTCAGGAAGCCCAGCAGCAGGCCCCAGGCGAAGGCGGGCGGCGTGCTGAGCTTGCGGCCCACGTTGAACAGCTCGTTGACCACGTAGAGCAGCGCACCTGCCGCGATGGCGAGGAAGGCCACGTAAAAGTAGTTCGAGCTGGCCAGGTAGCCGATCCAGGCGCCGATGAAGGTTGGCCCGCCGCCGATCAGGCCGGCCAGGCCCAGGAAGCTCCATGAAGCCGGCTTGGGCTCCATCGTCATCGGGGCGGCGATGCCAAACCCTTCGGTCACGTTGTGCAGCGCAAACCCGACGACCAGGACGCCGGCGAACGCGATAGCGCCAGTGTGGGCGGACTGGCCGATCGCCAGGCCTTCCGACAGGTTGTGCAGGCCAAGACCGGTGGCAATCGCGAGGGAGAGGGACTGTGGGCTCGGGCTGTGCGCGCCGTGCTTGAGGCGGCCGAAAATCGCCCGGTTGAAGTAGACGAGGCCCAAAAGGCCGGCCGCGATGCCAGCCGCGAAGATGATCGCGATGATCGCGAAGGGCCCGGTGTCACCGGCGCGGGCGCCCGCAACTGTGAGCTGAACCTTCTCGCCCGCGTGGCTGAGGATGTCCCAAAGCAGGAACACGAGAATCCCGGTCGCAAACGCGTTGAGGAAGCCCTGGACAGACTTCGGAAGACCACGCAGGCGCGCCACCGGCAGGCCGAGGAAAATGGTGGCGCCGGCGATCGCTCCGAGTAAAACGGCTGTCGCTTGGCTCATATTTGGTTCACAGTATTAGTACGTGCAAAAGGCGCAATTAGATAAGTCTAACGCGAGCTTGCGACCCCCTTCCGAGGTGGTCGCCCACTACCTCGAGGCCATCTATTACATGTGGTCGGAGGGTGAGCCTTTGCGCAGCGCGCGCTTAGCCGACTGGCTTGGAGTGAGCCGCCCAACTGTGACCGTGGCGGTGCGGAGGATGGCCGGCTACGGCATGGTGCGCATGAACAAGCGCAAGGAGATCGAGCTGACCGCGGCCGGTCGACGTGCTGCCGAGGCGATAGTCAGGCGGCACCGAATCATGGAGCGCTGGCTCACCGACGGGCTCGGCCTGGACTGGGTGACCGCGGACGGAGAGGCCGCGCGGTTGGAGCATGCGGTTTCGGAGATCGTCGAGCGGCGCCTTTACGAGGTCCTGGGCAGGCCGACCACGTGCCCGCACGGCAATCCCATCCCGGGCTACTCCAAGGCCCTGCCGAGAGAGGTCAGGCTCTCGACCCTCGGGTCGGGATCGCATGCAGCGGTGTCGCGTGTGTCTGAGGTCGCGGAGCGCGAGGCGCCGACCTTGCTCACGTACCTGCACGAGCGCGGGCTCACGCCCGGCCGAGACATCGCCGTGGTCGAGGTCGATGGTGTCGCCCGTACCATCCGGATCCGCGCCGGAAAACGCTCGGTGACCCTCAGCCACGACACTGCCGCCAAGCTGTGGGTCGTTCCCAAATGAGTGAGATCGAGGGGGGTGCATCTGGAGCTGGCTCTGCCAGGCCGGATGCCTCGAGGGGGGACGTCCCCCCTCAGAACGACAGCCACGACCTGCAGGCCATGCGCGAGCGAGTTGCATCCGCGCGGGCCGATCTGGCCCGCCTGGCGGTCGAGACGGACAGTGGGACCGGCCCCGTCGATCCCGCAACGGGCGAAGCCTGGCACCGTGGCAATGTTCGCGGCCACATGAGCGAGATGCTCGATTACTGGACGGGCCAGATCCAGCACGCGATCGAAGGGTCCGGGACGATGGGCCGGGACCAGGAAGGCGCTGCGCTTCGTCGACAGGGCATCGACCATGGGAATGCTGCCTCCGAAATTGAGCTCAGAAAGGCTGTCGACCAGAGAATCGGCCGTGTCCTCGTCTTGCTGGCGGCAATGAGTTCTGACGACCTCGAGCGCACCGTCGACTTCCACAATCGCGAGGGCAACCGGCAGGCCGGGGTCGGCGAGCTATTGCAGATGCTGGTGGTGCGCCACCTCGAGGAGCACGTACAGCAGCTGGCCGGCCTGGAGTAAAAACCCTGGCGGCCTGGTCGGGCAGCTAAGGGCGAATCGGCCGCCCCGACTTACGCCGTATGCGCCGCCACAAGCTCCCCGCAGAAGGCGCAGCGGCGGGCGTCGATCGGGATCTCGCTGAGACATTCCGGACACTTCATGGTGGTCGGGTCCGCCGGCGGCTCCTTCTTGGACCGCGCCATCAATGCGGTGTAAGGAACGATCACCAGGAAGTAGATGACCGCGGCGATGAGAATGAAAGCAAGCAGGGCGTTCAGGAAATCCCCATAAAAGAACTTGCTGTTGTTGACTGTGAAGGACATAGACGAAAAGTCAGGCTGGCCGCCGATGGCGGCGATCAGCGGAGTCACCAGGTCCTTGACGAAAGCTGTAATCACGACTCCGAACGCGACGCCGATCACCACAGCGGTGGCGAGCTCGACGACATTGCCACGCAGCAGGAACGCCTTGAACCCTCTCATCGCCCACTCCTCGCCTGATCCCCCACCGACAGCACGACTTTCCCGAACTGCTCCGTATTGTCAACGCGCGTTAGCGCTTCCTGCACTCGATCGAGCGGATAAATCTTGTCGACCACCGGCCGGAGGCCCCCGTCTATAGCGCTCAGGACCGCCTCGAACTCCGACGCATTGCCCATAGTCGATCCTAGGAGGTCTGCCTGGCGGAAGAAGAGACGCGGCATGGTGATCTCGGCTTTGACGCCGGACGTGGAGCCGCAGGTCACGATCCGCCCGCCCATCGCGAGGGAGCGCATCGACTCGTCCAGGGTGGCCGGCCCGACGTGCTCGAACACCACGTCGACGCCGTCTTTGGTCACCTCGCGTACGCCCTTGCTGAAGGCGCTGGAATCGAAGGCGACCTCTGCTCCCAGCTCGATGGCTCGCTTGCGCTTGGCTTCTGAACGGCTCGTCGCCAGGACGCGCGCGCCGAGGTGCTTGGCGATGTTGATGGCGGCGACCGCCACCCCCGCGCCGGCGCCGACGACCAGCACCGTCTCGCCGGAGCGGAGGCGTGCCCTCGTGGTAAGCATCCGCCATGCGGTGAGGAACGTCAGCGGAAAGGCCGCAGCCTCCTCCCACGTGAGCGCCGGGGGCTTGCGAAAGACGTTCCGCGCGTCGATGTGAATCAGCTCGCAGGCGGTCCCGTCCGAGTGCTCGCCGAGCACGCCAAAGCTGGCGCACTTGACGTTCTCGCCCGCTTTGCACCATTCGCACTCCCAGCAGCACAGGGTGGGAAAGATGACCACCTCGTCACCCGCCTTCCACGCGGGGTCGCCGGACGCATGGACCACGCCTGCGCCGTCGGCGGCGATCACCTGCGGGGGCGTGATGCGCTGCGCGCCGTGTGCCAGCCAGAGGTCCAGGTGGTTGATCGAAGCCGTGGCGATCGCGACCGCGACGAAGCCTGGCTTGGGTTCGGTTCGAGGCCGCTCGCGGATGCGCACGCCCGCAGGGCCGATCGGCTCCTCATAGACGGCGGCGCGCCCTTGGCTCAGTACCTCCACGAACCGACCCCTCGATACCCCATTTGCGAAAGTTAACAAGATCTCCGGGATGCCGCGAGGGCGGCCGCAATAGACTGGAGCCTCTCCCTTCAAGGGCTATGCGCATCCTCGTAACTACCCTCACCCTAATGACGCTGCTGCTGCACGCCGTCCCTGTGCTGGCGGCAGACGCCCTGCCTCCGGGCCACAAGGCCGGTCGCTATGTGCGCTGGAGCTATCCAAGCCAGATGAGCTATGGGCCGATCGAGGATGGCAAGGGCAAGACGGGGATGGCTCCAGCCGCCGGTGCGTTCCTCACGCTGCCTTTCATGGGCCCTCAATACATCACCTCGATCTTCGATCACTGCTCGCCGGACTATGCGACCAACGGACAGACGTGCAGGTACGACGGAGATATCGCCTCTTCACGCGTGGGCGGCCCGGATCCAACGTTTGATGCCGGCTACGCGCAGACTCCTGGCGGCCAGGACTACATCTATTACGACGGGCACGACGGCTACGACTACGGCCTGTACTACGAACCGGTGGCGGCGGCAGCTGGGGGCGTGGTGACGCTGTCGGGCTGGGCGGTGCCTTCGTGCCACACCTGCCTGAGCGGGTTGACGATCGAGATCAACCACGGCAACGGATTGTTGACGTACTACGGCCACCTGTCCCGCCTGAACGTCTCGGTCGGGCAGCAGGTGCGCCGCGGCCAGGTCATCGGGCTGTCTGGCAGCACTGGCACCGCAACCGGGCCACACCTCCACTTCGGCGTCTATCACATCGGTGGCGGCGGGCCCGTCGATCCTTATGGCTGGGGCGGGTCTTATCCGGACCCATACCCGAAGGACGTCGGCGACCTCTGGCTCACAGGCTCGCCTCGTTACGCGAACGTTCCGATGCCCAAGGTCGCGATCACCGCCGTTCCGAGCCAGGTCGATCCGAAGGCGATCGACGTGTCGTGGTCGAGCCCCGGTGGCGGCGACACGTTCATCGTTTACGCGGTGGGGGCGGACGGGGCTTTTAGGAATTGGACGGGCAAGGTGTCCGCCGGCAAAGCGGTTTTTCACGGCCAGCCGGGCCAGTTCTACTGGTTCTGGGCGTCGGTGACAACCGACCTTGGCTGGAGGGATGCCAACGGCTCGCAGGTCGTGTGGCTCGCGAACAACCGCCATACGGAGCAGTAAGCCGCCGAGCGCCACTGCGAAAGCCAAAAGGGCATGAATGGTCGTGTCACGGGGCCTCCGACTCGGCCGACCCTCCGGAGCCGGACACTAGAATCAATCGGTCTTGATAGCTGAGGCCTTTAGGGGCAAGACCATCCTGGTCACAGGCACGACCGGCTTCCTGGGCAAATCGATTGTCGAGAAGTGCCTGCGCTCGATCCCCGAGGTCGGCCGGATCAACCTGGCGATTCGTTCCAGCGCCCGCCGCCCCGCCGCCGAAAGATTGGAGCGCGAGGTGCTTGCCAGTCCCGCCTTCAAGCGTTTGCGCGAGGAGCTTGGCGAAGAGGCGTTCTCGAAGCTCGTCAAGGAGAAGTTGGCGGTCCTCGAGCTTGACCTCGGACGTGACGGGCTGGGTCTCACCGACGCCGGCCGTGAGCAGCTGCGATCCTGCGAGATCGTCATCCATTCGGCCGCGGCGGTCGAGTTCGACAACCCCGCAGACCTCTCCGCACAGACCAACCTGCTTGGCGCGGCGCGGATGGTGGAGGCGCTCAAGGCCGCCGGCAACCGGCCGCATCTCGTGCACGTCTCGACCGCGTATGTGGGCGGTATGCTGCGCGGGCTCGTCCGGGAGCAGGCTCCTCACGACCCCGGTCTCAACTGGCGTCATGAAGCGGCGGTCCTCGCGAACCTTCGCCCGGTTGTGGAAGAGGAATCGCGACGCCCGGAGATCTTGAAGCGCCTGCGCCGAGAAGCCGGCGCGAAGATGGGGCCGGCCGGAACCCCCGCCGTCGCACGTGCGACCGAGCGGCTGCGCGACCGCTGGGTGAAGGACAAGCTCATCGAGCGCGGCCGAGTGCACGCCAATGCGATGGGGTTCGCCGACATCTACTCATTCACGAAAGCGATGGCTGAGCACGCCGTAGTTGAGCTCCATGGCGACATCCCGCTCTCGATAGTTCGGCCTTCCATCATCGAAAGCGCGCTGGCCGAGCCGTTCCCCGGCTGGCTCGAAGGCTTCCGCATGGCGGAGCCTCTGATTCTGGCCTTCGGGCGCGGCATCCTGCAGGACTTCTCCGGCCTGCCCGACGCGCTGCTCGACATCATCCCCGCGGATTACGTCGTCAACACTGTGCTGGCAGTGGCCGCGAGCCCGCCGCCGGACGAAAAGCCGCGCGTCTACCATGCCGCCTCAGGCTCGCGTAACCCATTGCGATTTCGGCAGGTGGAGGACGCGGCCCGGGTTTACTTCACCAAGAACCCGCTGCGCGATCGGTACGGCCAGGCGATCGGCACTCCGACGTGGACATATCCGACTCGCGGCCAGCTATCCGCGCAGGCGAGCACTGCGTTGAAGTTTGTCGAGGGTGCGCAGTGGGTAGTCGAGCGGCTGCCGCTTGGCGCCGGCGTCACACAGGTTTCGGATGACCTGAACGCGGAGCGCGAGCGGTTGGAACGCGCGGTCAACCTCATCCAGCTCTATGGCGTGTACACCGAGGTCGACTGCATCTTCGACACACGC
>DATCPW010000053.1:0-4051 GCA_036569865.1 Candidatus Dormiibacterota bacterium | reverse complement strand
GTCCGAAACGATCGCCACCCCAGCATCATTGCGCTGCGCCACCAGATGCATCTCGCCAAGCGGCTCCACACCAATCGGGTCAAGGCCACGTAGCTGACAGTTGACGAGCAGCCGCTCCGCCCCGCGGACGACCTCCATGTCCATGACGTCGCCGTCGGGCCCCTCGCCGCCGAACACGTCATATCCCTCGCGCCGGAAGATGTCGCCAACCAGGGCGAAGTAGCCCTCCCACGACAGCTCGCGAACGGCAGCCACTATGTCGTCGTGCTCGCGACTCCACCGTGGCGGGCGCCTCGAGCTAAAGATGCGAGCCGCAGGGAAGGGCTCGATCCCCCTCTCACCTTCAGGGGAGAGGGCCGGGGAGAGGGGCTGTGCTGGCACGTCTATCGGCATCGCCCACGGCGCGGCGCCGGCCATGAGCTCGACCGGAGAGTCGATCGGCACCGTCGGATCGGGGCTCGCCTCCACGAATGCGACGCCCACCAGGTCCCAGTCCAGCTCAGCGGGGCTGAAAGCGTCCACCAGGGCTGCCAGAACCTCTTGAGTCGACACCCCCCGTAGGGGAGACGCAGCGTGGGAGCGATCGCGGTGGTGCTTGCGCAGCTCCTGGTCGATCAGCCAGGGCGGCGAGTCATAGCGAAGAAGCGCGGCTCTCGGTGCGACCGGCGCCCCCTCTGGTACCACCCCCTGCCCGTAGGACCAGGACGGATGCTCATCGACCCCCAGCGCGCTCGTCGTCGCCTGGATGAGGCGCCCCCGACGAAACACGCTTGTAGAACGACCCGAGTCCCCCAGTCTTGCGCCGGACAAGCGCTAGGTAGGCCAAAAAAACATGCAAGCGCAGCAGGGTTGGCCGGGGTCTCCCCGGCCATGACTTTGTTTCCTACCACTCCGAATGTGGTGGGGACAAACCATTCGTAGTAAATCCCATCCCGGGGGAGAGAGCAGAGCCTGCGGCGAAGCCGCACGCTCGATGAGAGAGGACCGACTGGTCCTTTCTCATAAGGCGGTCGAAGACCGCCGCTACCCGGCCAGGTCCCTGATCGAGACGATGCCGATCACCTCTCCCTTCTCCACTACCGGCAGGTGGCGGAAGCCGTGGTCGAGCATCGTGCTGAGGGCGACCTCGACATCGTCGTCGGGCCCAACGGTTATCGGGTCCTTGGTCATCCAGGAGGACACCTCGTGGCCAGGCGCGTCGTGCGACTGCGAAATCGCTCGGACCGTGTCCCTCTCGGTGAAGATGCCCGCCAGGCGGGTGCCGTCCATCACGACGGTCGAGCCGATGCGGTGCTGCGCCATGAGCGCGACGGCTTCACCGACGGTGGTCGACGGGCTCACCGTGTGCAGCATGCTGCTCATGACCTCGCGGACCGCGCGCACCCCGCGATTCTATTCCGCTAAGGGCGAATGTTGGCGGCGCGCACGAGTGTCATGCCATCGCTCGTTGCCGGGGGGATCGGAGTGGCCGCCAGCACCGCAGTGGCCGCCAGCACGAGGATCGCGACGCCGGCTTCGAAACGGACGAGTCCAAATCCTCGACGCCACGCGAGAGTCGACAGAATCACCATCACCAGGACGCCGGCCGACTTCACGCTCAAGACCAATCCGTACTGCATTGTCCAGAGGTCGGACGGCGAGCTGAGCGCAGCCGCCGCCGCCAGGACCCCGGTCATGGCGGTGATCGCAAATGCGATCAGTGCCACGCGCCCAAAGCGCAAGAGCAACGCCTTGCGCTCCTCCCCATTCCACCCTCCGGGCGGGCGCACGGTCGCCAGCGCCATGATCCCTCCCGCCCACACGCCCGCGGAAAGAACATGCAGAGCGTCGGCGAATATTGGGCCCACCGGCTGTCCTTGTGCTGCGGCGTGGCTGGCGAAGGCAAGCGACGCCGCGGCGAATATCGCCGCGGGCGCCACCATCCGCCGTCCCAGCAAACAGAGCGCGAGCGCCACACCCTCGGCGGCCACCCGTGCGATTCGCACCCAGCCGGCCAGATCTCCGAAGAGGAACGTGATCGCGCCGGATAGCGAGTGGCCGGCGACGAAAGCCTGGGCGATGGCGACTCCAAGCCCACCGACCAGCGCGGCTGCCAGCGCGCGCTCCATGGGCGGCCGCGCCCACTCGATTCGCGGCGCGTTCGCCGCCAGCCTTCTGATCACGAAGACCCCGATGACGTAAATGAGGCCCGCGTATTCGAGCCAGCGCAGAACGCCGATCGCTAGATCGGCTGCCGATGGCACGTCAGGGACCGAGGACGTTGAGGGCGGGGTTGACGATCGCGGTCAGCACGTGGTCCTCCCATTTGCCGTTGATCAAGAGGTACGCGGGCGCAAGGCCCTCGACCTCGAAACCACAACGCCGGAGCACGGCCGCGCTGCGCGTATTCCGCGGCATGTGGTTGGCGTTGACCCTGTGCAGCCGCCACCTCTCGAAGGCGAATGCGACGGCCCCCTTCACCGCCTCGGTCATGTAGCCCTTGCCTTGCTCGTCACGCGCAAGGTTGTAGCCCATCACGCACGACTGAAGGGCGCCACGGTGCACCTGGGTCAGGTTGAGGTTGCCGACGATCCGGTCAGGCGCCGACCGCGCAAACAGAAACGCGCGAAAGGATTCGCCCGCGGCGTGCTCACGGATGCGTATGCGAACCTGCTCGAGCCACATCGCCTCGTCGAGGAAATCGGGAGCGAAGGTCGGCGAGAACGGCTGTAGGTACTCGCGGTTGTCGCCGTAGTAGCTGATGATCTCGGGGACGTCCGCGGCTTGCGGAAGCCGCACCGTCAAGCGCTCGGTTTCGATCAACCAGGTTAGGTCCCGGCTGCGGCGATGATCCCTCCGCCCAGCACCCGGGTCCCCGAATAGAGGACGGCTGCCTGCCCAGGCGCCGCGCCGAGGAAAGGCTCCTGCAGCGAGAGGCGGCCTGCCTGGTAGACGGCGGCGATGGGCGCCGCGTGGTAGCGAAGGCGCGCCTCGCATTGGATGGGTTCTTCGGCCGAGCCGTCGATGAAGCTCACATCACGCAGGTCGACGTCGCGCGTTTCCAGGTCCTCGCGCCGTCCGACGACAAGCCGGTTGGCCGGCGCGTCGATCTTCAGCACATACCAGGGACCCGCCTCGCGCAGATCTCCAAATCCGCTGCGCTGTCCTACCGTGTAGACCGCCGTACCCCGGTGCGTCCCGAGCTCGCGGCCGGTGGAGTCAACCACCGCGCCGGCGTGGATGGGAAGCCTCTCGCTCAGATAGCGAGCCGTCTCGCCGCGCGGCACGAAGCAGATCTCCATGCTCTCTGCCTTGTCTGCAACCGGCAGGCCGAACTCTCGCGCATGCTCCCGCACCTCGCTCTTGATCATGCCCCCAAGCGGAAACATGATCCGGGAGAGGCGCTCGCGATCGAGGTGATAGAGCATGTAGGACTGGTCCTTGGCCGGGTCCAGGGCGGTGTGCAGCTCCGGGCCGCCGGCCCCCTCGACGATCCGCGCATAGTGACCCGTCGCCAGCTTGTCGAAGCCGAGCGCGAGCACGCGGCCGAGCATGAGGTCGAAGCGGACGAAGGCGTTGCAGCGGACACATGGGTTCGGCGTCCGGCCCTCGAGGTAGTCGCGGTGAAACGGCTCGATGACCCGCTCGCCGAACTCCTTCTCGAGGTTCCAGCAGTAATAAGGAATGTCGAGCAGCGAGGCAACGCGCCGCGCGTCCTCGACCGCGTTGAGTGAGCAGCAGCCTGCATTCTGCTTGCCTGTCTCATCGGCACCGCGAGGCCACTGCTGCAATGTGACTCCGACGACGTCGTGGCCCTGCGCCTGCAGCAAGGCAGCCGCAACTGAGGAGTCAACGCCACCGGACATGGCAACAGCGATCCTCACGACCGGTTCTCCACGATTTGTCGAGCTACGACCTCCGCGTCCTCACCGACCCCGTAGAGGATGGCGGACTTGTTCTTTCTCATCCAGTGCACACCCATAAAGTAGAGCCCAGGCACCGACGTATGTCCGTCCACCTGAATCGGGAACCCCATTTCGTCAAAAACGGGGAACTTCACCCAGCCGTACTC
>DATCPW010000052.1:0-5354 GCA_036569865.1 Candidatus Dormiibacterota bacterium | reverse complement strand
GGCGGCGTCGCCGGCGATGACGCCGGGGAAGTTCATCATCTCGGCGACGCCGATGGTGCGATGCCTGCGCAGCAGGCTCTCGATGTCGCCGGTGGTGAAGGGCCGTCGCGGCGACTCGAAGCGCGACGCGGGCACGCAGGAGGACGCCATCACATAGACGTCGAGAGGCAGGTCGGCGCAGCAATCGAGCAGCCAGTGGATGCCGTCAGCGCCAAGGACGTTGGCGATCTCATGAGGGTCGGCGATGACAGCCGTCGTGCCGTGTGGCAGGACCGCCTTCGCGAACTCGTCGACCGTCAGCTTGGACGACTCAATGTGCATATGGGCGTCGATGAAGCCCGGGACCAGGTAGGCGCCCTCGACGTTCAGTCGCTCGCGTCCGTCATAGCGGCCAAGGCCGACGACATGGCCGTCCTGGATGGCGACGTCGACGTCAAGCCATTCCTTGGTGAACACTGAAAGCACCCGACCGCCGGCCAGCACGAGGTCAGCAGGCTCGTCCCCGCGCGCGACCGCCATCCACTTCGCGTCGATGACGGTCAAGATACTGCAGCGGCTCCTGGAGGAATGGCAGGCGCGGAAGGATTCGAACCCTCGGCCCTCGGTTTTGGAGACCGATGCTCTAACCAGGCTGAGCTACGCGCCTACGGTTGGGGGCAAATTTTACCCCACCCTCAAACTAGCATCCGTTTCGTGGCTGATCTGCCGATTCTGGTCGTGGGCGACGTGCACGGCGATCTCGAGCGACTCTTCCAGGCCCTCAAGCCTTACCCCGCCGCCGAGTGGCACACGATCTTTCTCGGCGACCTCGTCGACTACGGCATGTTCGGCGTCGGCGCCCTGCGCTACGCGCGCGACCGCGCGAACTCGACTGTGATCCTCGGCAACCACGAGGTCGCGATGCTGTGGGCTCTGCGCGATCCGGCCCGAATCGGCTGGTGGATGGGGCTCGGCGGCCAGGGCCATGACCTCGACGAGCTGGTGCACGACGCACCGCTCCAGGAGTGGATCCTGGGACGTCCGGCGCTGCTGCGACTCGGTGATGGAACGCTCGTTCAGCACTGCGGCAACGATGGGTATGCTGCCCTCATCGAGGCCGGTGATCCACACCTCGTGGACGAAATAAACGCCCGGGTTCACGACCTTCTCACTCACGAAGGTGAGTCGACACTTTGGGATCTGCTCAGTGGCCCAAACGTCTTTGAGACGCAGCCGGCGCGCCTCGAACGCTGGCTCGAGATGACGAACAGCCGTCGCGTCGTTTTCGGTCACAAACCCCATGGAGGGTCGGCTCCCCAGCACTATCACCAGGGTCGCGCCATCAACTTCGATGGGGGCTTCAGCCGAGGCCACCGGAAGTACCGTCGAGCCTCTCCGGTTGGAGCCACCGTCGCCCCCCTGGACGGGTAATCTGTACGCGCATGCCTGAGGTCCTGACCCAGACCGCGCCGGCAAGAGCAGAAAGCTCCGGCAAGGCCATGATCACTTCGGCGCAGATCGCGCGCCGAGTGCACGCGATGGGGCGCGAGATCTCCCGGGTCTACGCCGACATCGAAACCCCGCTGGTGCTGGTCGTGATCCTCAAGGGCGCCACAGTCTTCGCAGCCGACCTTCTTCGCAGCCTCAGCATTCCGGCCGAGCTCGAGTTCGTCCGCGCCGCGAGCTACGGATCAGGCACCACTCGAGGCGAGCTCCGGCTCGCGCACATGATCGATGGACCCCTGGTCGACCGCCATGTGCTGCTCGTCGAGGACATCGTCGACTCCGGTCACACGGTCGAGGCCATCACGCGCCGGGTTCGCAGGATGAAGCCCGGCTCGCTGCGCCTGGCGGCGCTTCTCGACCGGCCCGCGCGCCGAGCGGTCAAGGTCAACATCGACTTCAAGGGCTTCGTCATCCCAGACCGCTTCGTGATCGGCTACGGCCTGGACTACGCGGGCCTGTATCGAGAGCTTCCCGGAATCTACTCGCTGGGCTAGGCCGGCAACCCGACCATTCGGGCACAAATGGCCGTACCCCATCGATGGTTTAGGGCCACAAGGGCACACATGGTCGTTTCCCTGCCCAACCCGACCATTCGGGCACAAATGGCCGCGTCCCGGCGATGGCGACAGGACCGTTCTACGCCGCGGGCCGGCACACCTTGCACGGGCGGAAGCCCGCAGCCCGCGCGCTCTTCTCATCGTGCAGCCACACCACGTTCTTCTCGAGCGCGCGCTGCGCGTGGTGGCACGTCGGGTAGCAATAGATCTTCGTCGTCTTGACCCCCTGGTACCGCACGCCGCCGCGCGCCAGCTCCTGCAGCCGATTCACGCGAACCCCTTCCATCGTGAGGATCGCCTTCTTCGCCTCAGGCCCTCCCCCTCCGTAGTTCCCGATCTCGCCATCGGTGCGAACCACGCGGTGGCAGGGGATGAAGTAAGGGATCGGGTTGTTGGCAAGGGCGCTGCCCACCGCCCTGACTGCAGCGGGCTTGCGGATCTCGCGCGCCACCCATCCGTACGGCCGCACCTCTCCCCTGGGAATCTCGTACGTCTTGCGCAGCACCGCCTGCTCGAACTCGGTCAGGCCACGCAGGTCGAACCGCATCCGGCGCTTGCCGCCCAGCTCATCCTCGATCTTGGCCGCGAGATCGGCCGGGGCGGGCGCGGGCACCAAGGGCCGGCCGACCTCCCGCTTGAAGAAGGCCTCGAACTCGGCGGCTGAGGCGCAACGGGCGGCCGCCGAAACTCCAAATCGATTCCAGGCGACATAAACCTCGCCCAACACTGTCTTGAAAACCGCGTACGAGTCAGCCATCCCGACCTCGATGAGGACTCGCTCGGCGAATCCATCGGGCGCCTTCACGTCGCCAAGACGCTTCAGATCAGTCAACAACGCGGTCATGGTCCTCTCCTCTAAGTAGTTGCAGGCCGCGGTGTACGTTGGATTTGACGGTCCCGACCGGCTGCTCCAACGCCTCGGCCACCTCTGCATATGACATGTCGCGAACGTGCCTCAGCACGACGGCTTCGCGATATCGCGGCGGCAAGCCGGAGAGACGACACGCGAGGTCGTCCATCTGCGCGCGCTGCAACGTCCGAAACTCAGGCCCCGGTGTTTCGTCAGGTTCGCTGCCGTTCAGCTCGGCGGTGCGGGGTTTGGCGCCACGCGCGCGATTCCTCACGACGTTGACAGCGATGCGGTGCAGCCATGGACTCTGCTTGAGGTCCCGGATTCTTTCCGGCGGGTAAGTCGACAGCGCTCGATATGCACGAAGGAAGGTGTCCTGGGCAACCTCCTCGGCGTCGTGCCGGTTGCCGGTCAAGGCAAACCCGACCGCGAAGACGCGGTGCTGGTGCTCCCGCACCATCCGTTCAAACATCCGCTCGACGCCTTCCATAACTACCCCAAACACATAGTTGGGCTCACCGGTTGCAACTCAGCCCGGAACCATGATGCGGCGATCGGTGTAATACATGCGATCCGATGGAGGGCCGACCAACGGACGATGCCGAGCTGTTCACGCGCGCCCAGCGCGGTGAGACGGCCGCCTATGAGGAGATCGTGCAGCGATACCAGCAGATGGCGTTTCGAACCGCCTACGTGATCACGGGCTCCGCGGCTGACGCCGAGGATGCCACGCAGGAAGCCTTCGTCAAGGCCTACCGGGCGCTGGCGAGCTTCCGCGCAGGCGCCGAGCCCCGGCCATGGCTCCTGAGAATCGTTGCCAACGAGGCACGCAACCGCGTGCGCTCGAGCGGGCGCCGCCAACAGGTTGAGCTTCGCTTGGCCGGCAGCTTCCGCCCGGGGGGTGCGGCCCCATCCCCCGAGGCGGCAGCCGTCGCTGCCGAGGACACGAAGCATCTGCTGGGGCTCGTCAACGGGCTGAGCGAGGAGGACCGCCTGGTGATCGCCAGCCGCTACTTCCTAGAGCTCAGCGGTGAGGAGACGGCGGCGGCGCTGGGGATCCCGGAAGGCACTGTGAAGTCGCGCCTGTCACGGGGATTGAGCAGGCTGCGAGCGCGCATGGAGGAGGCCTCGAGTGCCTGAGCTGATCGAGCTGGAGCAGCAGCTGAGCCGTTTGGGCGCCGAGCTCGCGTGGCCGCCCACGCCGAACATCGGCCCCACCGTCCGCTTGCGAATCGCCACGCACCGCCGCCAAGCTCCGGCCGCCCGCTGGGCGATGGCGGCGGCCGCCGCGGTAGTCCTGGCGCTCGCTGCACTGGCCGCCTATCCCCCGAGCCGCGACGCCATTGCTACGTGGATCAACCTCCACACGTTCTTCCGCACGGTGCCCCATCTCGCGACCCCAAGCCCGCTGCCTCCTGGACCCTTGGGCAAACGGCTCGGCCTGGGGGATTCGACCACCCTTCCTCAAGCTCGCGCGGCTCTTAAGTGGCTGCTGTTGCTCCCGGCCTCGCTGGGCCTGCCTGACGAGGTGTATCTCCAGCCGGCTTCGGGTGCTCCGTCAGGTGGCGAGGTGACCCTCGTGTATGCCCCCCGACCGGGGCTTCCGGCCGCCGGTGAAACTGGGGTCGGCGTCCTGATCACCGAGGCCCGCGGTTCCATCAACAGCGAGTTCTTCGGCAAGATGGTGGGGCCGGGGACCACGATCGAGCCGGTGACCCTCGCAGGCGGCTCCGGCTACTGGATCGCCGGCGCCCCGCACGTTTTCGCGTTCGTGGACAGCGCTGGCAACGTCCGATTTGAGACGGCCAGGCTTGCCACCAACACACTTTTGATCAACATGGGCGGCACGGTTGTACGCATCGAAGGCAACCTGACCAAAGCCCAAGCGCTCGCGATCGCCGCTTCGCTCGCCTGAGAGGAACCCGCACCGCGCGAGCGGTGTATGGAAGGCGAGGTGAGAAGCATGCGAGCTCTTTTAAGCATCCTGGCGGCGGCGATGGTGGTGACAGGCTGCGGCCGCGCCGACGTTGGACCGGTCCCGCCCAGCGGAGACTACAAGCTATATATGGCGACCTCGACGCAGAGCTCGCAGCTCGTCAACGTGATCGACACGCGCTCGCGCACGGTCGAGCGGACCCTGCCCTCTGGAACGCCTTCGCCCGACTGGACCCACCTCTACGTGGTGCAGGAGACCGCTCTGCTCGATCTGAATCCGCAGACCGGCGCTGTGCGGCATACGCTGCAGATGCGAGGCCCGTTCCAGCTGCCTCCGGCGACCATCAGCGGTTTGCCAGGAGGCCTCTCCCCGGACGGCCGGTGGCTGGTGCTCGAAGCCTTCGACGCACCGAATAACACGGCGCCGCCAATCGCCACTCATTTCCTGTTGGTGGACACGTCCTACGCGAATCCTTCGAAGCAAATCGATTTGGCCGGACAGTTCGAGTTCGACGCGGTCAGCAACG
>DATCPW010000051.1:0-8775 GCA_036569865.1 Candidatus Dormiibacterota bacterium | reverse complement strand
GATGCCGACATGAGCCTGGGCGCCAGCTACCTGGGATGAGCCGCGGCTCACGTATTGTGGGCCGGTGCCTGCCAAACGAATCATCCCCTGTCTCGACGTCGATGACGGCCGCGTCGTCAAAGGGGTGCGGTTTGAGGACATTCGCGATGCTGGTGATCCTGTCGAGCTGGCCGCGCTCTACGACCGCGAGGGCGCTGATGAAATCGTGTTTCTCGACATCACAGCGTCGTCGGATGACCGGAAGATCATCCTCGAGGTCGTATCGCGCACCGCGGACCAGGTCTTCATCCCGCTGACTGTCGGCGGTGGGGTCCGCAGCGTCGAGGATATGGCCGAGCTGCTGACGCATGGGGCGGACAAGGTGTCGGTCAACACGGCGGCGCTTGCGGATCCCGAGCTGATCACGCGGTGTGCCGAGGTGTTCGGATCGCAGTGCGTCGTGTTGGCCATCGATGCGCGCCGGCGCACTGAGGGGGAGGGGTGGGAGGTTTTCAGTCATGGGGGGCGGAGGCCGGCCGGTCGGGATGTGGTCGAGTGGGCGAGGTTGGGGGAGAGCCTGGGGGCGGGGGAGATACTGCTGACATCGATGAACAGGGATGGCACGCATGAGGGGTACGACGTCGAGCTGTTGAGGGCGGTTAGCTCGGCGGTTCGGTTGCCTGTGATCGCCTCGGGGGGGGCGGGCAATGCAGGGCACATGTATGAGGCGTTGACGGAGGGTGGGGCGGAGGCGGCGCTCGCCGCGTCCATCTTTCACTTTGGGGAGGTGCGGATCGCGGGGGTGAAGCAGGAGCTGGCGTCGCGGGGGTTGGAGATCAGGCGATGAGACCGGATTTTTCGAAAGGGCTGGTGCCTGCTGTGGTCCAGGCGGAGGACACGGGGCAGGTGTTGATGGTTGGGTACATGGACGAGGAGGCCTGGGCCAAGACGAGGGAGACGGGGCGCGCGTGGTTTCACTCGCGGGAGAGGGGGCTTTGGGAGAAGGGGGCCACCTCGGGAAACGTGATGGAGGTGGTGGAGGTGCGGTTGGACTGCGACCTGGATGCGGTGTTGTTGCGGGTGCGGGCGGCGGGGCCGGCGTGTCACACGGGGGCTGAGAGCTGCTTCTTCAATGACGCCGGCTAAGCGGCAGGCAGGATGTGCGCGGGCGATGCGACCAAAAGGGCACGAATGGCCCAGCGGATGGCCTGCGATACGACCGAATTTGCACGAATGACATTGGCTGCTGGTTAAAGGGCCCGCGGATGTTTATGCAGTCTCCTTGTATACTCATGCGCTCGTGGGGAAGACGGTAAAGGCGGCTGTCGCTGGGGCCAACGGTTACGCCGGGATGACGCTTGTCCATCTCCTGGCCCGGCACCCTGGGGTGGAGCTGGTTCAGCTCACCTCTCGCTCCTTTGCGGGGCAGCCATATTCGGCAGTCTTTCCCCTGCTCGACCTCGAAGGCACTTTCCGCGCCGAGCCCGAGGTCGATGGCATCGATGTCGTGTTCAGCTGCCTCCCTCACAACGTTGGGGCGACCAAGGCTCAGGCCTGGTTGTCCGCCGGCGCTCGCGTGATCGACATGAGCGCCGACTTCCGGCTGAAGGACGCCGCCCAGTACCCCGTTTGGTACAAGCAGGAGCATCCGGCCCCCGCGCTTCTCAGCAAGGCCGTGCTCGGCTTGCCCGAGTTGCACGAGCGCGAGCTCAAGGACGCCGAGCTCATTGCGGTCCCCGGCTGCTATTCGACCGCCTCGATCCTGGCGCTGGCGCCCGCGGTCGCCGCGGGCGTGGTCGGATCCGACATCGTGGTCGACGCCAAGTCCGGTGTCAGCGGAGCGGGCCGGTCGCCCGGAATCGGCACCCACTTCAGCGAGATCAACGAGTCGATCGGCGCCTACGCGATCAACGGCCATCGCCACCTGCCCGAGGTGACGCAAGAGCTTTCGGCGCTCAGCGCCAACGGATTGCGCGTCACCTTCGTGCCCCACCTGGTGCCGATGACCCGAGGGATCCTGGTCACCTGCTACTTCGACCTCAAGGGCTCGGTTGCCGAGCTCAAGGACATGTACACGGAGTTCTACGCCGGCCAACCCTTCACCAAGGTGCTCGGGCAGAGCCCGACCACCAAGCTGGCGAGCCATTCGAACCTCTTCCTCGTCAACGTCGCGGCTCAAGGGCAGAAGGCGGTCGTGACCGGGGCCCTGGACAACCTGGTCAAGGGCGCTTCCGGCCAGGGCGTGGAGTGCTTCAACATCGCCTTCGGGTTCGACCGCAAGACCGCGTTGGAGATGCCCGTCCAGTGGCCGTGACCTTTGCGCGCGGTTTTCGCGCCGGGACCGCGGCCTGCGGGATCAAGGCCTTCACGACCGGGGCCACCGCAATCCCGACCTCACAGCGCGACGACCTGTGTGTCATCCAATCGGAGCATGGGCTCGATACCGGCGGCGTGTTCACGACCAACAAGGTCAAGTCGGCGTCCGTGGTCATCGATCAGCTGCACCTGCAGCACAATCGCGTTCGCGCTGTGGTGATCAACTCGGGCAACGCGAATGCGTGCACCGGCGCGCAGGGATTCAAAGATGCCCTGCTGATGGCCAAGCTCACCGCGGACCGGCTGGACCTCGATCCTCACCAGGTGCTGGTCAGCTCGACCGGGGTGATCGGTCGCTACCTTCCGATGGCGGCGATCAAAACCGGAATCACCGAAGCGTGCGCGCAGCTCAGCGCCGATGGGGGCGAGCGCGCCGCCCGCGCCATCATGACCACCGACACGGTCCCAAAGACCGCGCAGCTCGAGGTCGACATCGCGGGCGCCACCATCCGGGTGGGCGGGATGTGCAAGGGCTCGGGAATGATCCACCCAAATATGGGCACGCTTCTGGCTTACATCACCACTGATGCGAATGTCGAATCCGGTTTGATGGCCAAGCTGGTCAAGCCGATCGCGGATCGCAGCTTCAACCAGGTCACCGTGGATGGCGACAGCTCAACCAACGACACCTTCTTGATGCTGGCCAACGGCGCTGCGGGAAACCATGCGATCCGAGCCGGGAGCGTCGAAGCCGAGCTTTTCGAGTCGGCCCTGCTCGAGGTCGCGCGCCAGCTGGCTCGCGCGGTCGCGAGCGATGGCGAAGGAGCCAGCAAGCTGATCAGCGTCCGCGTGGTGGACGCTCTTTCGGACGCCGACGCCCGTACCGCCGCCCGCGCGGTGGCCTCCTCCAGCCTGGTCAAGACCGCCGTCCACGGCGGGGATCCCAACTGGGGCCGGATCGTGTGCGCGCTCGGTTACAGTGGCGCGGAGCTGGCGCTCGACAAGCTTCACCTCAGCGTGGGTGGGTTGGTCGTGTTCGAAAGGGGCGCGGGGGTCAACGTTGACCTCTTGGCCGTGCGGCGCGCATTCGAGCAGCCGGAGATCGAGATAGTGGCCACCCTTGGGCTGGCGGACGGCCGCGCCGAAGCCTGGGGCTGTGACCTATCGGAGGAATACGTGCGAATTAACGCGGACTACACGACATGACACTGACCGTCGAGGAACGCGCAAAGGTCCTGGTCGAGGCTCTGCCGTACATCAAGCGATTCCACGGCCAGATAGTTGTGGTCAAGGTCGGCGGCAACGCGATCGAGCAGGCAAGAGACGAGACGCTGCTCGACATCGTGCTGCTCCGCTATGTCGGCATGCAGCCGGTACTCGTCCATGGTGGCGGCCCCGAGATCACCGCAATGAGCGAGCGCCTCGGTCTCAAGGCAACCTTCAAGAAAGGTCTCCGCGTCACCGACGAAAAGACCATGGAGGTCGTGAAGATGGTCTTGACCGGGAAGGTGAGCCCGGACATCGTCGCGAGCATCAACCGGCTTGGCGGCCAGGCCGTCGGCATGAGTGGCGAGGACGGGCCCTGCATCATCGCCGAACCTTTGAATGAGGCGATGGGCTTCGTCGGCCGCGTCACCCAGGTCAACAAAGAACCGATCACCGCGCTGTTGGGTCGGGGATACATCCCGGTGATCGCCTCGATCGGCCTCGGGTACGACGGCCACGCCTACAACATCAACGCCGACACCGTCGCCGCCGAGCTCGCTGTTTCACTCAAGGCCCACAAGCTCATCCTCCTCACCGATGTTCCTGGCGTGCTGGGTGTGGACGGCAAGGTTGTCGCCGCGCTTTCCAGGGACGACGCACGGCACAGGATCGACTCGGGTGAGGTGACCGGCGGGATGATCCCCAAGCTGGAGGCGGCGCTCCGAGCCCTTGACGGCGTGCCGCTGGCCCACATCGTCGATGGCCGTACGCCGCACGCGCTTTTGCTCGAGCTCTTCACCGAGGCGGGCATCGGCACGATGGTCACGCCCTAGCTCGATGCCTACCACCCCCGAGCTCGCCGAGCAGTACCTCATGCAGACCGGCCGCCGGCTGCCTGTCACTTTCGTCCGCGGCGAGGGCTGCCTTCTTTACGACGAGGAGGGCAAGGAGTACCTCGACTTCGTGGCCGGGATCGCTGTCAACGTCCTCGGTCACTCCCATCCGGACATCGCCAGGGCGCTGACCGGCCAGGCGCGCACTCTGATCCACACCTCCAACCTGTACTTCACGCGCCCGCAGGTCGAGCTCGCGCGACGCCTGGTAGACCTTTCGTTTCCTTCTCGTGTCTTTGTGTGCAACTCGGGAGCGGAAGCGAACGAGGCCGCGATCAAGATCGCTCGCAAGTGGGGCACTAAAAACCGCGACGGCGCCTTCGAGATCATTACCGCCGAGGGCTCCTTCCACGGCCGCACGCTGGCCACGGTCACTGCGGGTGGGCAGCACAAATACTCGGACCCGTTCAAGCCGCTGCCCGATGGTTTTGTGCACGTGCCCTACAACGATCTCGACGCAATCAAAGCTGCAACCACGGAGAAGACCGTTGCCGTGATGCTCGAGCCGGTAATGGGCGAGATCGGAATCATCCCAGCAGCCAAGGGCTACCTCGAAGGGGTGCGCAAATGGTGCGACGAAAAGGGCTTGCTGCTCATCCTCGACGAGGTCCAGACCGGGATCGGACGCACCGGGAAGTGGTTCGCCTACCAGCACCATGGGATCACCCCTGACGTGATGACGCTCGCGAAAGGTCTCGGCGGTGGCATCCCAATCGGCGCTTGCCTAGCCTCGCCACGCGCGGACGTTTTCGAGCCGGGCGACCATGGATCAACTTTCGGCGGCAACCCGCTGGCGTGCACAGTGGCCCTCTCGGTGCTTGCCGTGATCGAGCGCGACGGCCTTGTCGGCCACGCCGCGGAGATGGGCGAGCTGCTGAACGGAGTCCTTCAAGGGCTCGGTGCGAAAGAGGTGCGGGGGCTCGGGCTCATGCAGGCCGCCGAGTTCGCCGAGCCTCAGGCCAAAGCGTTCCAGAATTCGTGCCTCGAGGCCGGGCTCATCATCAACGCCGTCGACGAGAACTCGATCCGCTTCGTGCCGCCGCTGATCATCACCGCAGAAGAGATCGATCGAGCCCAGGCGACGATGCACAAGGTCCTCGACGTCGGGTGACCGCGACCAAGGGACAGCGCCACCAGGCGATCCTCGCGCTCGTTAATCGAGGCGGCGTGCACACCCAGCAGGAGCTGGCCGAGGCCCTCGCGCGACGCGGCCTGCGTGCCACGCAGGCAACGATCTCGCGCGACATCCAGGAGCTTGGGCTGGTCCGCTCGGTAAGCGGCTACCGGAGCTCCGCTGCCCTGGTCCGCGAGCTGGTCCTGTCCGTCGAGTTCATCGAGCCGGTGGCCGTGATCAGGACGCCTCCCGGCACGGCGAATCTTGTCGCGCGGCGCATCGACGAGGCCGCGTTGCCGGGCATCGCCGGCACCGTGGCGGGCGACGACACGATCATCGCCGTGCTCCGAAGGCGGGGGGCGGGCAAGGCGCTCAAAGACCTCCTGGCCCATGTCGAATAAGAAGCTCGTCCTCGCCTACTCGGGCGGTCTTGATACGTCGGTGGCGATCCGGTGGCTCAAGGACAAGGGCTGGGACGTCATCGCGTTCACAGTCGACCTCGGAGAAAAGAAGGACCTCGACGGCATCCAGGCGCGGGCGCTGAAGGTTGGAGCCTCAGCCGCGTATGTCGCCGACGGCCGAATCCCCTTTCTCGAGCTCTTCGTGTGGCCCTCGCTTCAGGCCGGCGCCGTATATGAGAAGGAGTACCCGCTGGCCACTGCGCTCGGCCGGCCCTTGATCGCGGCGATGATGGTCGAGGTCGCGCGCCGCGAAGGGGCCGGCGCTATCGCGCACGGTTGCACCGGCAAGGGCAACGACCAGGTGCGCTTCGACGTCACGACGGCGGCGCTTGCTCCCGAGCTCGAGGTCGTCGCGCCAGTGCGCGAGTGGGGGATGAACCGAGACGACGAGATCGAGTACGCGAACAAGCACGAGATCGAGGTCCCGGCCACCATCCGCTCCCCTTACTCGACCGACGAAAACCTGTGGGGCCGCTCGATCGAAGCCGGCGTGCTCGAGGATCCGTGGGCGGAGCCTCCCGCCGACGTCTATTCGTGGACACGCGACCCGCGGCAGTGCCCCGACGAGCCGGCATACGTCGAGATCGGGTTCAAAGAAGGCCTGCCGGTCTCGCTGGATGGCCAGGCAATCGGAGCCCTGGACCTGGTGACGGCGCTCAACAAGATCGGTGGCGATAACGGTGTCGGCCGCATCGACCACCTCGAGAACCGGCTCATCGGCATCAAGTCGCGCGAGATCTACGAGGCGCCCGCCGCCGTGCTGCTGCTACAGGCTCACCAGGCGCTCGAAGACATCACGCTGCCGAAAGAGGTGGCGCGGTTCAAGGACCTGGTCGCGCAGCAATGGGCGCAGATGGTCTACGACGGCCTTTGGTTCAGCCCTCTGCGCGATGCGCTTTACGCGTTCGTGGTCGAGACGCAGCGTCATGTCACCGGTGAGGTGCGCCTGAAATTGTTCAAAGGCTCTTCGCACGTGGTCGGGCGCAAGAGCCCCATGCAGCTGTACCAGCTGTCGCTGGCGACCTATGGCAAAGGCGATGCCTTCGATCAGTCCGCGGCGGCGGGCTTCATCAAGCTGTGGGGGATGGGGGTCCGCACTTCGGCGCAGGTCCAGGGCCGCCTGCACGCTCGCGACCTGGGCAGCCTTTTGGGTGAAGTCAAACGCCTAGGAAAGTAGCCCGGCCGCCGGAAAAATTGTGGGGTGGTCGCTTCGAGCGCCGCCTGCTGGTCGAGCTCGAGCGCTTCTCGTCTTCGCTAGACGCTGATTTCGAGCTCTATCCATTCGACATCGCAGGCAGCATCGCGCACGCGCGCGGGCTCGCGGCCGCCGGGATCATCCCGGCCTCACAGCTCACCGCCATCGAGCGGGGACTGCGCCGTGTCAGCAAAGAGCTCGACGCCCGCTCGTTCGCGTTTCTCGACACCGACGAGGACATCCACTCTGCAGTCGAGCGAAGGCTGACCGAGATCACACCGGCCGGCGCTGCATTGCACGCAGGCAGGTCGCGCAACGATCAGATCGCGCTGGACCTCCGTCTGTACTGCCGCGCGGCCGCCAGCGAGCTGATCGCCGAGATCGCCGCAGTGGTCGAAGCTCTTGGCACACAGGCGGACCGGCACGCCGGCTGGGTCATGCCCGGTTACACGCACCTTCAGCGTGCCCAGCCGGTGACGGTGGGTCATCACCTCCTCGCCCACGCCGAGCCGCTGCTGCGCGATGCCGAGCGCTTCCGCCACGCATACGCGGCGGCGGACGAGATGCCGCTTGGCTCTGGCGCTCTGGCCGGCACCACCCTGCCAGTGCTGCGCAAGGTCGTCGCCAGGGAGCTTGGGCTGCCGCGCCTCACCCCCAACAGCATCGATGCAGTTGCCGATCGCGACTTCGCACTCGACCTCGTTTACGCGTGCACGAGCGCCGCGCTTCATCTGAGCCGCCTCGGGGAGGACGTCGTGCTGTGGGCCAGCGCCGAGTTCGGCTTTGTCCGGCTGGCGGACGAGATCGCGACCGGGTCGAGCTTGATGCCGCAGAAGAAAAACCCGGACATCGCCGAGCTTCTCAGAGGACGTTCGGGGCGTGCGATCGGAAGCCTGGTCGCGCTCGCGACCGTGTTGAAGGGTCTGCCGCTCGCCTACGACCGCGACCTCCAGGAGGACAAGCCCGCGCTGTTTGCTGCCGTCGACAACGCCCTCGACTCCTTGCGTGCGGCCTCGCTGCTCGTGCAGCACCTCGAGTTCGACCGGGCACGATTGGCGGCCGCGGCGGCCGATCCCGGCCTGCTCGCAACCGACGTCGCCGAACAGCTGGTCCGATCGGGCAAACCCTTCCGGAAGGCCCATCAGGAGGTGGGGCGGCAGGTGCGAGCTGGATCCATGAAGGCCCCTTGGGACGCGGAAGCATCACTGTTGAAGCGAGACCTTGCCGGGGCTCCCCACCCAAGGCGGGTGTCGGCCCGGGCCGTCGAGGTTCGGCGCCAGGCGGCAGCGCTGCTTGGATGGAGCCAGGAGCACCCGCCCCCTCTCCCGCGTTAACTCCCCTAGAGTCCTCCTGATGCTGCTCGCCGTTGACGTCGGCAATACGAATGTGACGCTTGCCCTGTTCGACAGCGAACGGTTGGTCGCCGACTGGAGAATCACCTCCCATCACGAGCGCACCGCAGACGAGCTGGCGGTCGAGCTCGGCCAGCTCTTCCACCTGCGAGGCCTAGACGTGGCGGTGGTCGACGGCGTGGTGATCGCAAGCGTCGTCCCAAACCTGAACCCCGCACTGATCGAGGTGTCCAGGCGCTACCTGAAGTGCGACCCCGTG
>DATCPW010000050.1:0-2576 GCA_036569865.1 Candidatus Dormiibacterota bacterium | reverse complement strand
TGCCCCTTTGGGGACGTTCCATAGCCGGCGTGCCACTCGATTACGGCATCGAGTACGAGAACTTTCGCACGGCGCTCGAATGGATCGAGGCGGAGCCAAACAGCAGCGACCAGTACCTACTCTTCGTCGCTTCGCTGATCGCCCCCGCAATCGCCCGGGGTCGGGGAGGTGAGATGCAGCAGATCCTGAAAGCAGCGCTCGCCCGCGGCGATACGCCCCCACGGGGGATTGCGCGTGCCCGCGGCCTCGTGACTGCGGCTCTGCTTGCACTCATACAAGGTGATCGGCAAGTTGCGGCCTCTCTCGCTGCGGAGTCCGTCCCGTTGTTTCGCGCGCTCGGTATGAAGCGCGAGCTCGGTTTAGCGCTGATGGTTATGACCAGCTCGCTCCCCGATCTGGACGCCTCCAGGCGGGCGATGACCGAGTCTCGTGCGCTACTCGAAGAGGTCGGTGACCGATGGGGAATTGGGATGCTGCTCTTATATAACGCCGATGCAGCGTTCCGCCGGGGGCACTATGACGACGCACGCAGCTCGCTCATCGAGGGCCAACCGTTGTTCAAACAGCTCGGCGACATCAATCAGACCACCAGCTGTCTCGTTGGCCTCGGCCGGCTCGCTTGCATCGATGGCGACTACGCCCGTGCGCGCGCCCTCGTCGAGGAGGGGCTGGCGATCCGCAGACGACCGGAGTTCGATAACCCACGAAGGGTCGCGCTGGCGCTCATGTGCCTCGGCGAGGTCGATCGGTGCGCAGGCGATCCAGCTCGCGGAGCCCAGTCGTTCGAAGAAGCCGTGGCTACTGGTCGTGAGCTGGACGACGGCATGATCCTTGGGTGGTCGCTCCACAACCTGGGGCACGTGGCGCTGCAGTCGGGCGCCCTTGCGGATGCCGCCGCAAGGTTCCGTGAAAGTCTCGAGCGTCGCTGGCGATTAGGGCCCGGGGCCGAAGTCGCGGCGGGGCTCGCGGGAATGGCCGGCGTCGCGCTGCGCGTGGGCCAAGGGACACAGGCAGTCCGACTGTTTGGCGCGGCGGAGGCAATGCTGGAGTCCACCGGCTTTGTGCTTCCGCCGGCCGACGAGCAGGTCCGTAGCGTCGACCTCGCCGCCATCCGGCTGCAACTGGACGACGGCGCCTTCGTTGCCGCATTGGCCGAGGGGCATGCCGCGAAGTTCGAGGATCTCGAGGCGATGACCAATGCTGTTTCTCACCGTGCAAGCGGTCGCGGCGGCTAGACAGATCCCCGACCCCGGCGACGCGGCTGAACGTTATCTCGATGGTCCTGAGTTCGGAAGCAGGTCGGGGGCCCGGGATTTGAACCGGGGGCCTCACGGTCCCGCCCTGTGCGTCCGTCGACTTAGGACGCTGTGTAGCCACCAATTCGGAGCGCAGTGATCTCGCGCTGGCCCACGACAGGCACCGTTACATCGCCTCGGTTTTGATGCTCCGCAGGAAATTGTGACCCGGCTGGAATCCGCCGACTCCAGACAACCTCAAGAGTCGCCGATTTCGAATACGAAATTGGTCGGGGGCCCGGGATTTGAACCCGGGGCCTCACGGTCCCGAACCGTGCGCGCTGCCAAACTGCGCCAGCCCCCGACTCGAGTGCTGATTCTATCCGGCGGCGGTGTCGACCCGGGTTTCGGTCATCGCCAAGATGGCCGTCGCATCCGCTACTCGCGACCGATCATCGCGGTTCTCGATGTACGCCGACGCATACACCAGGGTTCGCCTCATCCTGTCCACCTTTCCCACGATGCGGATCGGCTCGCCCAGCTTCAATGGCCTGCGGTAGCTGACCTGGAGGCGGCCCGTCACGCCCGGGTGACCCGCGTGCCACGCCGCCCAACCGACAGCCTCGTCAAGCAATAGCGCAACGATCCCGCCATGCGCCATTCCCGCCCAGCTCTGGAAGCGCTCCGGCACCTCGAACTCAACGCTCGCACCGTCCGGACCGGGCACGAACACCAGGCGCAGGCCTTCCGTGTTGAGCGGGCCACAACCAAAGCAATGACCATCGAAGGTGACTTCCATCAGAAATCTCCTAGCCTCTGCAGTTCCACGTGCCCGTGACCTTCAAGGCGGACTTGCCGCTGTTGGCGTCAGTCAGGGCGGCATTAACGGTGCCTGCTTGCTGGGACGGATCCACTGTAAAAGTGACCTTGTCGCGCGCGATGTTCAACCAGACCTTGGTCTTGTCGAGGCTGCGCACGACGATTGCGGAATCGGTCGTGTGGTACGTGCCCGGCCCTCTGAAGTTCTTGACGATGAACCCGATCTCCCAGACCGTCGTGCCGGCGTCGGTCGACCCGTAGAACGTGTCGGCCCACTGCTCCCCCGTGCGGGTCTTGGAGCCCGTGCAATCGCTCACCTGGTCCCCCGTGTCCGGCACTATCCCGGTCATCTGCCCGGTGATGGCCCCCGAAAAGGTGAGATTGAGGGTCCAGTTTCCCTGAGGTATCACGGGCGACGGGGACGCCACCGCAGGCGGGTTGTTCTGGGTGCAGGCGGTGAAGACGATGAGGGCGACGATGCCCGCAGCACGGAGCATGTGATCGAATGTTAGCCGTGGCAGC
>DATCPW010000049.1:0-5661 GCA_036569865.1 Candidatus Dormiibacterota bacterium | reverse complement strand
GTCCATGTCGTCCTTGATGAGCAAACGCACCTTTTGATCGCTCGCCAGAATGCTCTCCAGGTACGCGATGGTCTTGATGACCTCCTCGTACTCCGCATCGATCTTTCCGCGCTCGAGCCTGGTCAAGCGTCCGAGAGTGAGTGCGAGGACTGCTTTGGCCTGGCGCTCGCTCAGGCCGAACTTGGTCTGGAGCTCCGTAGATGCGGTATCAGGGTCGGCAGCCGCGCGGATCGTCTTGATCACCTCGTCGAGGTGGTCGAGGCAGATCTTCAGCCCTTCCAGAATGTGCGCGCGCTCCTGCGCCCGCTCGAGGTCGAAGCGTGTGCGTCGGAGGATGACGTCACGACGGTGGTCGATGAAGAGCTGCAACGCCTGCTTGAGGCTCAAGACGACCGGGCGACCTTCGACTATGGCGAGCATGATCACGCCGAAGGTCGTCTGCAGAGTTGTGTGCTTGTACAGGTTGTTAAGAACAGTGAAAGTGCGAGCGTCGCGCTTGAGCTCGATGACGATGCGCATGCCTTGGCGATCCGACTCATCGCGCAGATCGGCGATGCCTTCCAGCTTTCGATCCGACACCAGCTCAGCGATCTTTGCCACGAGCGTCGCCTTGTTGACCGCATATGGAAGCTCGTCGATGATGATGCGCTCGCGCCCGTTGGGCGCCTGCTCGAAGGTGTGGCGTGCCTGCACGATGATTCGCCCGTGCCCAGTTGCATACGCGGCCTTGATGCCGGCCGTGCCCATGATCTTGCCGCCGGTCGGAAAGTCCGGGCCCTTGATAAAAGACAGAAGATCCTCGCCCGTCGCCTCCGGGTTGTCGATAAGGTGCTTGATGCCACTCGTGATCTCGCGGAGGTTGTGTGGCGGGATGTTGGTCGTCATGCCCACTGCGATTCCTGTGGCACCGTTGAGCAGAAGGTTCGGTATCCGCGAGGGCAGAACGTCGGGCTGCTCCTCAGTGTTGTCGTAGTTCGGAACCATATCGACGGTCTGCTTCTCGATGTCGGCCATCAGCTCGCCTGTGATGGCGGACAGCCGCGCCTCGGTGTAACGCATTGCCGCCGGGGGATCACCATCGACGCTGCCGAAGTTGCCCTGCCCGTCAATCAACGGGTAACGCAACGAGAAGGGTTGAGCCATGCGGACCAGCGCGTCGTAAACCGCCGTATCGCCGTGAGGGTGGTACAGCTTCAGGACATCGCCGACAAAGGCCGCGCTCTTGCGATGTCTGCTGCCGGCGGTGGCGCCTGCGCGATGCATCGCGTACAGGATGCGGCGCTGGACGGGTTTCAGCCCATCACGCACCTCGGGCAGCGCCCGGCTGATGATGACGGACATCGCGTACTCCATGTAGGAGGTCTGCATCTCCTCCTGGAGGCTGCGGCCCACGACCGTGCCGATCTGGTTTTCGTCAGTCAAGCTGGATCACTCCTCGAATTTCTTGAGGACCACCACGGCGTTATGGCCTCCAAAGCCAAATCCGTTTGAGATTGCGATTCGCACGTTCATTCGTCGCGCCTGGTTGGGCACGTAGTCGAGATCGCAAGCCGGGTCCGGGTTCTCGTAATTGATGGTCGGGTGAACGATGCCGCGGTTGATCGACAGAAAAGTTGCGATCGCCTCCACCGCGCCGGCCGCGCCGAGCAGGTGGCCGATCATCGACTTGGTGCTGCTGATCGCGACCTTGTATGCGCGTTCGCCTAGAGCCATCTTCAGCGCCCGTGTCTCCGCTGCGTCGTTCAGGCCCGTTGATGTTCCATGTGCGTTGACGTAGTCGACGTCCGAGGGTTCGATACCTGCGTCCTTCAAGGCGAGCGATATCGCGCGCGCCGGCGCCTCACCGGTCTCATCCGGCGCGACCTGGTGGAATGCGTCGCACGTCAGTGCGAAGCCAAGGACCTCGCCATAGATGCGCGCCCCGCGAGACGTCGCATGCTCGATGGATTCGAGCACCAGCGTCCCGGCGCCTTCGCCGGGGACGAAGCCATCGCGATCGCGATCAAACGGCCGGCTCGCCTTTTCGGGCGCATCGTTGCGCGTTGACAGGGCGCGAATGGAGTTGAACGACGTGATGCCAACCTCGCACAGCGAGGCCTCGGAGCCTCCTGCGAGCATCACGTCCGCGTCGCCGTGTTGGATGATGCGAGCCGCGTCGCCGAGGGTGTGGGTGGAGGCGGCGCAGGCCGTGGTCACCGTCGTGTTGGGACCACGAAGATGGAAGTTCATGGCCACCGACGCGGCTGCCATGTTGGGGATGATCATCGGCGCGTAAAGCGGGTTGAGGCGTCCTTTCGTCGCGTAAGAGATGGCGCCGTTGGTCATCTCTATGAAGCCACCGATGCCCGTCCCCATGTCGACGCCGACGCGGAAGCTGTCTTCCTTCGCGAGGTCCAGACCCGAGTCGGTCAGCGCCATGCCTGAGGCTGCGACAGCCAGCTGGGAGAAGCGCGCCATGCGCTGCGCGGCCTTGCGATCCATGTACTCCTGGGGATCGAATCCATGTACCTCGCACGCGAACTTGGTCGCCAGCTTCTCGGTCGCGTAGCTGCCTTCGACGGTGCGAGCACCGCTGCGACCCTCGATCAGGCCGTCCCAGTACTCGTCAAGGGTCTTGCCGAGCGGGTTGACCGTCCCCATGCCCGTCACCACGACACGCGTCCGACCATTAGTTTTCACTTGCCCACCTCCGCCCGAATCTTACCGACGAGCTGATTCTCCACCGCCTCTTTCGCCACCCTGATTGCGTTCTTGATGGCACGCGCGTCCGAGCGGCCGTGTGCAACCACTGCCACGCCGTCGATTCCAAGTAGAGGCGCGCCGCCAAACTCCCGCCAGTCGATGCGGTCGCGGAGCTTGCGCACGCCACCCCTTATCAGCAGCCCGCCGATCTTGCCACGCGTGGTTTTCGGTATCTCCTCACGCAGGTTGCGGAACAGGAAGTCCGCCGTCGCCTCGGCCATCTTGATCGCGATGTTGCCGACGAAACCGTCGGCGACCACGACGTCGGCTTTTGACGCGTACAGGTCCATCGGCTCGATGTTGCCGACGAACCACCGCATCGAACCCTTGAGCCTGCGCGTGGTTTCCTTGACCAGCTCGTTGCCTTTGCCTTCCTCCTCGCCATTGCTGAGCAGACCAACGCGGGGATTGGTGCGGCCCAGCATCTCGCGCGCGTAGACAGCACCCATGGTGGCGAACTGGACCAGGTACTCGGGCTTCGAGTCGACGTTCGCTCCGACGTCGAGAAAATAGGCGAACCCTGATTGCGTTGGGACGATCGAGCCCAGTGCGGGCCTGTCGACGCCCCGGATCCGACCCTGTATGAACAGCGCTGTCGCCATGACGGCCCCGGAGTTACCAGCCGACACCCAGCCGTCGGCCTTGCCCTCTTTGCACATCCGAGCGCAGACGTTCATCGAGGAGTCGGGCTTCGAACGCACCGCTTGGGCAGGATGATCTTCCATCGTGACCACCTGCGTGCACGGCACCAACCGAAGCAGCGGATGCTGGTCCAGCAACGGTTGCACCGAGGACGGTAGGCCGACCACCGCGACGTCGATACGGTATTCCGCGGCTGCCTGCGAGGCGCCCTGAAGCACCTGCGCCGGCGCGTGATCCCCGCCCATGGCGTCGACAGCTATCTGCATGTTCGGAAACCGGGCTCAGATATCGAGGTTGCGGACGCTCTTGGCGTGCGCCTGGATGAACTTCTTGCGCGGCTCAACGTCGGGTCCCATCAGCTTCTCGAACGTGTCGTTGACCGCGGCGGCGTCCTCCACGTTGACCTGCAGCAGAACGCGCGTGGCCGGGTTCATCGTCGTTTGCCAAAGCTCCTCGGCATTCATCTCGCCAAGGCCCTTCATCCGCGAGGACTCGGCGTTCTTGCCGAGCTGCCGGAGCGCTTTGTCGCGATCCCCTTCGGAGTGGGCCCAGACGATCTGCGCGTTCTTGCCTGTGCCCTTGAAGACTTTGAAGAGCGGCGGCTGGGCCATGTACAGGTAGCCCTTCTCGATGACCTGGGGGAAGTAGCGATAGAAGAAGGTGAGCAAGAGCGTACGGATGTGGCTGCCGTCCACGTCAGCGTCCGTCATCGTGATCACGCGGTGGTAACGCATCTTCTCGATGTTGAAGTTGTCGCCGACGCCGGCGCCCATCGCGGTGATGAGGTTTCGGATCTCGTCTGAGGTGAGCACCTTGTCGAGGCGCGCCTTCTCCACGTTGAGGATCTTTCCGCGCAGCGGGAGAATGGCTTGGGTCCGGCGATCACGGCCGCCCTTGGCGGTGCCGCCGGCCGAGTCGCCCTCGACGATGTAGAGCTCGCAGTGCGCCGGGTCGCGCTCCGAGCAGTCCGCGAGCTTGCCGGGAAGCGTGCTCGACTCCAGCAGGCTTTTGCGCTGCACCAGGTCGCGGGCCTTGCGGGCCGCCTCCCGTGCTCGCGCGGCGGTCAGCGACTTCTCCACGATGCGGCGCCCGTCGCCTGGGTTCTCCTCGAGGTACTGCGTCATGCCCTCGGTCAGTGCGATGGAGACATGGCCCTGAACCTCGGCGTTGCCGAGCTTGCCCTTGGTCTGCCCTTCGAACTGCGGATCCAGCACCTTGACGCTGATCACTGCGGTCAGCCCTTCGCGCACGTCCTCGCCAGACAGGTTCGGATCCTGCTCCTTCAGGATTCCGGCCTTACGCGCGTATCGGTTGAGCACGTTCGTGAGGGCGGAACGGAAGCCGGTCAGGTGGCTGCCGCCTTCGATCGTGTGAATCGTGTTGGCGAAGGCCAGGACGTTCTCGACGAACGTGTCGTTGTACTGCAGCGCGATCTCGACCTGCGTGCCCTCGACCTCGCGGTCGACATAGAACGGGTGCGGGTTGATCACCGCCTTGTCGCGGTTGAGAGCACGAACGAACGACACGATGCCGCCCTCGAAGTAGAAGGTGTTGGTGAAGCCGAGGTTCTCGTCGGCGAGCGCGATCTCGAGCTGCTTGTTGAGGTAGGCCATCTCGCGCAAGCGGCGCTGGATGACCTCGCGGTCGAACTTCGTGTCGGGAAAGATCTGCGGGTCAGGCCAGAACCGCACCACGGTGCCGGTGTGATCGGTCTTGCCCACCGCCTTGACCGAGCCCTTGGGCACGCCGCGCTCGAATTCCATGTTGTAGACCTTGCCTCCGCGGTGGACCCAAACCTGGAGCTTCTCGCTTAGGAAGTTCACCGCCGAGACGCCGACTCCGTGCAGCCCGGAAGACACCTTGTAGCCGCCCCCGCCGAACTTGCCTCCGGCGTTCAAGCGCGTGAGCACCAGCTCGAGGGCGGACAGGCCTTCTTTCTTGTGCATGTCGACGGGGATGCCGCGGCCGTTGTCCTCGACCTGGACGCTGCCGTCGGCGAAAAGGGTGACCATGATCTTGGTGGCGTAGCCGGCCAGGGCCTCGTCGACGGCGTTGTCCACGACCTCGTAGACCAGGTGGTGGAGGCCCGTGGTGGTCGTCGACCCGATGTACATGCTCGGACGCCGCCTAACGTGCTCCCGGCCCTCGAGGACCTGGATCTGCTCGGCGGTATACGCCACGTCGGCGCCTAACGGCTGGGGCCTGCGCTTGCGCTCCGGGAGGAGATTTCGGGCCTCGCTCACAGGGTTTGCAGCGCTCCCAGCCTGGAGAACTCGT
>DATCPW010000048.1:0-11311 GCA_036569865.1 Candidatus Dormiibacterota bacterium | reverse complement strand
GGCAAATAAGACTGCGACGACGGTTGAGGTAAACGCTGAAAAGGTCCAGAGCCTGATTGCGCGGGAGGAGGACCGGTTCCGCGCCGCTCGGCGAAAGTCTGACGAGCTGTGGCGCAAGGCCCGTGCTTCCAGCCCCCGCGGCGTTCCTTCCTCGTTCCAGGACTCGTCGCCGCAGCCCATCTTCATCGATTACGGCCGCGGCAGCCGCATCTGGGACGTCGACGGCAACGAGTACGTGGACTTCCACAACGGCTTCGGGGTCATGGTCGTCGGCCACGCCCACCCGTTGATCGTGGACGCCGTATCCAAGCGCGTCGCCAGGGGTTCACACTTCGCCCAGCCCGTCGCCGACGACGCCATCGTCGCCGAGGAGCTGGCCAAGCGCTTTGGGCTGCCGCAGTGGCGGTTCACCAACAGCGGGACGGAGTCCACGCTCGACGCGGTTCGCATCGCCCGCGGGTTCACAGGCCGCGAGCGGCTGGTGAAGATCGAAGCTTCGTACCACGGCCACCATGACTCGCTGATGGTTTCGGTCGAGCCGCCCCCCGACAAGATGGGCCCGGTGGAGTCGCCAGCGTCATATCCGCAGAGCGAGGGCATCCCGAAAGCGGTGGTTGAGCTCGTTACCGTCGTGCCGTTCAACGACCTGCCGGCGCTCGAGCGCGCCTTCAAGAACCACCCTGACGACATCGCGGCGGTGATCGTCGAGCCCGCGATGATGAACGTCGGCATAGTTCTGCCTGACGCCGGGTACCTGGCCGGGATCAAGGAGATTGCGCACCGCAACGGCGCGCTCCTGATCTTCGACGAGGTCAAGACCGGCGTGACGATCGCTCCCGGCGGGGCGACGGAGCGCTTCGGCGTTCAGCCCGACGTGATCGCGCTGGCCAAGGCGATCGGCGGAGGTCTTCCTTGCGGCGCCGTCGGCGGCCGCCAGGACGTCATGGCGGTGATCGAGGACAAGCGCGTCGCCCAGATGGGCACGTTCAACGGCAATCCGCTCACGCTCGCGGCAGCCAAGGTGACCCTTCAGGACATCCTAACGTCGAAGGCCTATGCGCACTTTGACGCGCTCGCCGAGGTGCTGCAGGGAGGGCTTGATGGTGTGATTCGGGAGAACGCGCTCCCGTTCCACGTGACCACCATGGCCGCTCGCGGCAGCATCACCTACAAGGCTGAGCGGGTGCGCAACTACCGCGATTACCTCGGCGTCGACAAGCCCACCGCCTACCTGTCATGGCTGTACCAGTGCAACCGCGGGGTGCTCATGGCTCCGGGAGCGGAAGAGAACTGGACGCTGTCGGTGCAGCACTCGCAGGAGGATGTACAGAGGTACGTGGACAACTTTGCGGAGCTGGCGCGCGAACTGAGGGCCGCCCACTAGGAACCACCCCCTCGTGGGGGGAGATGTCAATTGTCTGGGGACTCGTGGATAATGCGCCTATGAGCATCACCACCATCCTTCTGATCATTGCGTTCATAGCTTTCGTGCTGGCGGCGATCGGCTGGGGCTACAAGAAGATCGACCTCATCGCTATCGGCCTAGGTCTTTGGGTGCTTACGGAGTTCATTACTCAACTTGGGCACTTTGACCTAAAAATCATCCTTCTGATCCTTGCCTTCATAGCGTTCGTGCTTGCGGCCATTGGCTGGGGTTATAAGAAGGTAGGCCTGATCGGGGTCGGCCTGGCGCTGTGGATATTTGCCGATCACATATTAGGGCTGTTCACGTAGAGCGAAGCTGCGGCCCAAACGGGCCGCAAATGCGATTAGGAGCGCGACTTAGATGGCATATTCCGCCACGTACAACGTGACCATCAAGGCCCCGCAAGCGAAGGTGTACGAATACCTCGCCGACGTCTCGCGCCATGGCGAGTGGGGGAGCTCCGACGACAGGATGAAGATCTCGGCGGAAAAGCCAGGAGCGCCTGCGGTCGGCGCGCGCTACCAGGCTGACGCTCTGCTCAACGGCAAGCAGAACAAGTCGGTGGTGACCGTCACCGCGCTCGAACCACCTAAGAGGATTGCCTTCGATGCGGAGGACTCGAACTCGGTGTTCCACCACGAGTTCATCCTCACGCCCGAGGGCGACGGGACCCGGTTCGAGCGCCGCGTGACGATGACGAAGGGCCCGTTCTACTTCCCCCTGGTGCTGAGGATCTTCAAGAGCACCGTCGTGAAGAACTACGACGGCGCCATGCAAAACGCCAAGGCCAAGCTGGAGGCCGGCGCCTAGCGAGCGTTCGTTCGGGCGATGCCGCTGCCGCCCGTCAGTCGCGCGGCGATGATCACTGGAATGATCGTGACCAGGATCACGAACGACACGACGACGTTCACCTCCGGAAGTCGTTGCCCCAGGCGAATGGCGCCGAAGATCCAGATCGGAAGGGTGTTCTGGGCGCCGGCGGTGAACGTGGTCACGATCACCTCGTCGAAGGACAGCGCGAAGGCGAGCATCGCTCCCGCGACCACCGAGGTCGCAATCAGTGGCAGCGTGATGTCGCGGAACGTCTGGAAGCCGTTGGCGCCGAGGTCCATCGCCGCCTCGATCAGTGAGCCCTGGGTTCGGCGCAGGCGGGCCAGCACGTTGTTGTAGACGACCACGATGCAGAACGTGGTGTGGCCGACAACGATGGTCAAGATCGAAAAGGTAATGCCGGTGAAATGGAAGAACGAGTTCAGCGCGATCCCCGTCACGACGCCCGGCAGAGCGAGGGGGAGGATAAACAGCAGGCTGATCACGTCGCGGCCGAAGAAGGTCGTGCGGTGAATCGCGAACGCGGCCAGCGAGCCCAGGACCAGGGCCAGCCCCGTGGCAGCCAGGCCCACCTGCAATGAGAGAACCAGGGCGGCCTGTATCTCCGGGTCGCTCCACGTCGATTCGAGCCATTTGGTGCTGAGGCCGGGCAAGGGCCACGTCTCGATGTTCGAGCTGTTGAATGCATAGAGAAGGATCAGGACTATCGGTATGAACAGGAAGAGCAGGATGAGCGCAGCCCAGACCCGCAACGCCATCCGCGTCCAGAAGCTCTCCATCTCTGCTCCCTACAGGGCCTCGAATGCGCCCAGGCGCCGGGCTATGAGCAAATACACGGCCATGATCGCCACAGGCACCGTCGCCAGCGCCGCGGCGAAAGGCACGTTGTTGGCGATGCCCACATTGCTGTACACGACGTTGCCGATGAAGGTCGAGCCCGCGCCACCGACCAGGACCGGCGTGATGTAATCCCCGAGCGTCAGCGAGAAGGTGAAGATCGAACCGGCGACGACTCCGGGCAGCGCGAGCGGCAGCACCACATCACGTACCGCGCGCCAGCGCCGCGCCCCGAGGTCGGCGGCGGCCTCCATCAGCGACTCGGGCACACGTTCCATCGCCGAGTAGGTCGGGATGATCATGAACGGGAGCCAGATATATGAGAAGACGATCCACATCGCGACGTTCGTGTAGCCGAGGTTGGGCGCCGGCAGGCCGATGGACTGCATGCTCCAGTTGAGCAGCCCGGTGTGGTTGAGGATGAGGATCCACGAGTAGACGCGCGCGAGGTAGCTCGCCCAAAGCGGAAGCAGCACCGCGGCGAACAGCAACCTCTGGGTGCGACGCGAGGCGACCCGCGCCATGAAGTAGGCGAAGGGGAACGCGATAACGGCGTCAGTCACGGTGACTGCTGCGGCCAGCACGACAGTGCGGCCGATGATGAGCCGGTACGTCGGGTCGAGCAGGATGATGCGGAAGTTGTCGAGGTTCCACACCTGCTCGATTTGCGTCGTGAAGTCGTTGATCCGCCAGAAGGCGGTGACCAGCAGCAGCACAAGCGAGGCGAGATAGATCACGACGAACCAGCCGAGTGGCGGCGCCAGCAAGAGCAAAGCGCGCAGCCACGGCCGTCGCCACAACAGGGATCGAAGAGGGGCGGCCCCGCCCGTTTTGCGGGGCCGCCCTGAAGCTTCTACCGCCACGACTGGATCAGGAGATGATCGAGGTCCAGGCCGTCTGCCACTGCGAGTAGGGGATGCAGTTCTTGCTCCCGTCGTTGCATGTGGCGATCGGGGTCTTCCAGAACTTGATGGAGTCAAAGTACGTGCCCGCCGCGTCGGCGTGGTACTGGTGGCACGATCCCGGCGAGAGTATCTCCATCTGCGCACAGGCCTTGCTGTTGACCGGCGTCTCGCCGAAGAAGATGGCCTGCTGCGCCTGGACCTTCGGCGTGCTCACCCACTTCGTCCACAGGTAAGCGCAGTTGGGATGTGGTGCGTTGGTGGCCAGCATCCAGGTGTCGCCCCATCCGGTCGCACCCTCAGTCGGGATGGTGTCGGCGACGGGCTTCTTAGCCGCCTGCAGGGTGTTCGTCTGATAAGGCCATGCGGCACCCACCATCGCGTCCCCGCTCGAGAAGAGATTGATCTCGTCGCCGGCCGACGGCCAGTACTTCTTGACCAGCGGTCGCTGCTGCTTGAGCAGGGCGATGGCTGCGTCGAACTGCTTCTGCGTCAGCTCGTAAGGGTCCTTGATACCAAGGTCCGGCTTGGTAGTCATCAGGTAAAGGGCAGCGTCAGCAATCTGGATCGGGTTGTCAGGCACCGTGATCAAGCCCTTGTACTGCTGGTCGTAAAGGACGCCCCAGCTCGTCGGCGGAACCGCGAACTTCTTGGTGTTGTACATCAGCACGTTCGGGCCCCACTGGAGCGAGATTCCGTAGTGGATGCCATTTATGGTGTTGTAAGAAGGCGCCTGGAAGTAGGTCTGGAAGTCCTTGAAGTCGGGGATCAGGTCCGGGTTCATCGGGCGGACATCGCCGCCGTAGATGAGTCGCAGGTCGGCGTCACCAGACGCGGAAACCATGTCGTACTGGCCGCCGCCGCCCCCGGCCATCAGGGTGACCATCTCGTCGGACGACCCGGCGTACTTGTGGTTGACTTTGCACCCTGTCGCTGTTTGGAACGGCGCTACCCACGACGTGTCCGTGTAGCCCTCCCAGGCGATCAGGTTGAGCTTGCCTTCTCCTGGCCCGATGGTGGTCAGCGGCTTCATCCCGGCGGTCGGCGGTTGGAGCGCGGTTGTGCCCGGGTTGTTGCTGGTTGAGCCGCAAGCGGTCAGCGTGATGACCGCGGCAGCGGCCGCTGTCACGAGTCGGAATCGAAACCCCGACCCGGCTTCTGTCGTATTCATTCTTCCTTACCTCTCCTACGGTTCTTAGTCGCCCGCTGCGGAATCGCCCCGGGCGCGCTGATGGTCGAGAACGTACGTGTGACCGGGCACCCATGCGAGCCGAACGCGCCGACCCTCGTACCGCAGCGCCTGGCCAGGCGCGTCCATATTCTGGCGTACTGCGACAAGCTGCTCACCCCGGTCTAGCCGGACGACGTACCTGGTCGACATGCCGACATACACGACCTGCTCCACGGTTCCGGGCTCGACTGTCATCCCGCTGCGCGGCTCCTGGCCCTCCTCGAGCATGTGCAGCTTCTCCGGTCGGACCACGAACCTGATGCCGTTTCGCTCCAGCACGTTCGAGATCCCGATGAAACCTGCCACGAACTCGGTGGCGGGCCTTTCGTACACCTCGACCGGCGGCCCGACCTGCTCGATCTTGCCGTCCGCCATCACCGCCATCCGGTCGCTCATGGTGAGCGCCTCCTCCTGGTCGTGCGTCACGTAGACGAAGGTGATGCCCACCTTCTTCTGGATCCGTTTGAGCTCGAGCTGCATCTCCTGGCGCAACTTCAGGTCGAGGGCTCCGAGCGGTTCGTCTAGCAGGAGGACCTCGGGCTCGTTGACCACGGCGCGGGCGAGCGCGACCCTCTGCCGCTGGCCGCCCGACAGCTGGTTCGGCTTTCGCTTGTCGAGGCCGACCAGCCTGACCATGCTCAGCGCCCGATCCACGCGCTCGCGTCGCTCGGCCTTCGGGATGCCCTTCACGCGCAGGCCGTACCCGATGTTGTCGGCGACGGTCATGTGAGGGAAGAGGGCGTAGTCCTGAAACACCGTGTTGGTCTGCCGCAGATGCGGCGGAGTCGAGGTCACGTCGTGCCCCGCCAGCTCGATCTTGCCGGCGTCGGGGCTTTCGAAGCCGGCGATGAGGCGAAGGAGTGTCGTCTTGCCCGAGCCTGACGGCCCGAGCAGGGTGAAGAATTCTCCCGCCTCGACCGTCAGGTCGACGCCTGCCACCGCCAGCACGTGTCCGTAGCTCTTGCGGACGCCCACCAATCGCAACGCAGGCGGCCGCAAGACACTCTTCGCGGAAGCCCCGTGCCTGGCTTCGCGCGAGTGGATCGCCATTGGGTCGGCTTTCTGCTTAGTCGAGGGAAGCCATCACGTGCTTGATCTGGGTGTAGTCCTCGAGCGAGTACATCGACATGTCCTTGCCGTAGCCGCTGCCCTTGTAACCGCCGTGAGGCATCTCGTTGACGACGGGGATGTGCGTGTTGATCCAGACGGCACCAAACTTTAGGCGGCGTGCCATCCGGAGCGCCCTGCCCACGTCACGAGTCCACACTGACGCCGCGAGGCCGTAGTCGACGCCGTTGGCCCACGCCAGCGCCTGCTCCTCGTCGCTGAAGCGCTGCACGGTGACCACCGGGCCGAACACTTCGCGCTTCACGATCTCGGCATCCGGGCCCGAGGGCACCACGACTGTGGGCGAGTACCACGAGCCTGCCCTCTTGATCCTGCCGCCGCCCGTGAGGATCTTCGCCCCGTCCTTGCGCGCGCGATCGACGAACCCTGTCACGCGCTCGGCCTGCTCCTCGGAAACGAGAGGACCCATCTCGGTGTCGTCCGACTTGGGGTCGCCGACCTTGAGGGATTCCACTGCGGGGACCAGGTCGCCGAGCAGCTTGTCGAAGATCTTCGGTCCAGCGATCACGCGGGTGGCGGCGGTGCAGTCCTGGCCGGCGTTGAAGAAGCCGCCGATTTTGATTCCTTCCACCACCGCGTTGAGGTCGGCGTCATCGAAGACGACCACGGGAGCCTTGCCGCCGAGCTCCAGGTGCACGCGCTTGAGCGTTGCGGCGGCGGCGCGAGCCACCTCCTTTCCAGTCGAGACGTCGCCGGTCAACGACACCATCGCGACGTCGGCGTGCCTCACGAGGCCGGCGCCAACCGGCTCGCCATCGCCGGTGATCACATTGAGCACGCCGGGCGGGAAGATGTCCGCCGCCAGCTCGGCGAGCCGCAGGGCCGTCATCGGTGTCCATTCCGACGGCTTCAACACGACAGTGTTGCCGGCCGCGAGCGCTGGCCCCAGCTTCCAGGCCGCCATCATCAGCGGATAGTTCCACGGCGCGATCGAGCCGACGACGCCCAGCGACTCGCGCCGGATCATGCTCGTGAAGCCTTTCATGTACTCGCCGGTCGACTTGCCCTCGAGGATGCGGGCTGCGCCGGCAAAGAAGCGGAAGCAGTCAGCCGTGGGAGGGATTTCTTCGGATAGGGTGGTGGCAAGGGGCTTGCCGACGTTCTCCGACTCCAGGCTCGCGAGCTCCGCGCCGTGCTCGAGGATCGTGTCGGCGAGCTTCAGCAGCATTTCACTCCGCTCGCGAGGCGTGGTGTCGAACCAGACTTCGTCGTAAGCCTTGACCGCAGCCGCGACAGCGCGGTCGACGTCTTCGGCAGTTCCCTTGGGAACGTGGGCGATGACCTTGCCCGTGGCGGGATTGATGATCTCCTGGTCGTCGCCGCCCGAGCTGTCGGCCCACTTGCCGCCGATGAACATCTGGTGACGCTTCAGCGTGGTGCTCATTTGTCCCTCCTCACGGGTGCTATGGCTTCTTCGATTTCGTTGTGGCTCCGGCGGCGACGTCCGCGAGAGCCGAGCCGATGATGTCGAGTCCTTCGTCCAGCTGATCGTCAGGGATGGTCAGCGGCATGAGAGTGCGAATCACGTTGTGGTGAGCGCCTGCGCGCAGGAGTATCAAGCCGCGCTCGCGCGCCAGCGCCAGCACCTGCGCGGTCTCCGTGTCGGCGGGCGTCTTGGTCTTGCGGTCGCGTACGAGCTCCATGCCGGCCATCGCGCCCATGACCCTCACATCGCCGACAAGCTCGTGCTCGGATGCCCAGCTCCGCATGCGTTCCTCGACGACGGAGCCGATCCTTGCCGCGCGCTCGGGGAGCCGCTCATCGCGCATGACATCGAGCACCGCAAGGCCTGCCGCGCATGCGACAGGGTTGCCTCCGTACGTGCCGCCAAGCCCGCCTGGGCCAGGTGCGTCCATGACATCGGCGCGCCCGACAACTCCTGAAAGTGGAAATCCCGCAGCCAGGCTCTTGGCCACCGTAACGAGGTCGGGCGAGATGCCCGAGTGCTCGATGGCGAAGAACTTGCCCGTCCGCCCGAAGCCGCTCTGAATCTCGTCAACGATCAGCAGGATCCCGTGCTTCAGGGTCAGCGCGCGCAGCTGTTCGAGGAATGCCTTCGGCGCAGGGACGAAGCCACCTTCGCCCAGCACCGGTTCGATGATGATGGCCGCCACGCGCTCTGGCGCGACCGCAGATTCGAAGAGGTCATTGAGAGCGGCGAGCGCCATCTCCGTGCTCCAGCCGTGGTACTCGTACGGGAACGGCACCTGGAAGATCTCGGTCGCGTACGGCCCGAAGTTCTGCTTGTAAGGGACCACGGATCCGGTCAGGCTCAGCGCCAGCAGCGTCCTGCCGTGAAAGCTTCCCTGGAAGCTGATGATGGCGGGGCGGCCGGTGTGGGCCCGGGCGATCTTGACCGCATTTTCTACAGCCTCGGCCCCGGTGCTGAAGAAGATCGCCTTCTTCTCGCCCTCGCCGGGTGCCAGCGCGCAGAGGCGCTCCGCGAGGCGCAGGTAGGACTCGTACATCACCACCTGGAACGAGGTGTGGGTGACACGGTCCAGCTGGGCCTTGACGGCCTCCATCACGTGCGGGTGGCCGTGGCCGACATTCATCACCCCGATGCCGCCGGCGAAGTCGATGTAGCGGCGTCCGGCCACGTCCCAGAGCTCGGCTCCCTTGGCGTGATCGGCGACGATCGGGTGTGCTGTCGTGATGCCGCGCGGGATGTAGCGCCGGCGCAGCTCGGCCAGCTCAGCCTGCTCAGACTCGGTTGTCGCCGGCTTGATGCTCACGCCACCCATCTCCTTACCGTCGGTTGCGAGTCTTGACATTCAAACACGCCGCCTCAACTCGGTGTGCACGGCGGTTCGGTGGCCCCTACCCTAGCTCCCGGAGCCCATGGAAAGTATTGACGCGGGACTTCCCGCGACGGCGGTGGAGGGGCTATGGCCCGGTCGGAAGGCGCAGATCACCGCCCTTTCCGGGGGCATCACCAACCACAACTACCGAGTCGACGTGAACGGGGTCTCCTTTGTCTTGCGGGTTGGCGGCAATGACACCAACCTCCTCGGTATCGACCGCACGGTCGAGCACGCGGCCAGCCTGCGGGCTGCGGAGGTCGGGGTCGGCCCGGAGGTGGTGGCCTTCGTCGAGTCGAAGGGCTGGCTCGTCACGCGCTTCATCGATGGGCGGGGCGTGCCACCAGAAGAGCTCCGCACACCCGCGGGGATTCGCCGTGTCGCCGCCGTGATGCGAAAAATTCACGAGGCAGCTGCGATTCCGGGCCGGTTTGACGCGCATTCGGTCGTCGATCAATACCGCGAGCAGGCCAAAAAGCACGGCGTGTGGATCCCAGCTGAGTTTGACCACGCGCACCATGCGTCGGAGCGCATCCGGCGAGCTCGTGGGCCTCAGCCGCAGGTGCCGTGCCACAACGACCTTCTGAACGCCAACTTCCTGGACGACGGCAAGCTTCGAATCGTCGACTGGGAGTACGCGGGGATGGGTGACCGCTTTTTCGACCTCGCCAATCTGTCCGTGAATCACGACTTCCGTATCGAGGAAGATCGGCTGCTTCTAGCTGCTTACTTTGGGAGTGAGAGGCCTGCGGACCTCGCCGCCCTCCGGCTTATGCGGCTGATGTCCGACTTCCGCGAGGCGATGTGGGGAGTGCTGCAGAGCGGGATCTCCACGCTTGACTTCGATTTCAGAAAGTACGCCGACAAGCACTTCACCCGGCTGCTGCTCGCGGCAGCGGATCCGGACTTCGAGCACTACCTTCGGCAGGCGAGCTCGGGCCGGATGGAGGACCCTAGCTGACCTGAGCCGGCCCTTCGCGCGTCCGAACTAGCACATACCTGCGCGGAGGCACGACGGGTGGGGCGAGTCTAGAAAAGAGGCTGCGGAATAGGTCCGGCGAGCGAAGCGATGCCGGCCACCTCCCCAGGCGAGCGGGGAGGACGAGCGCTAAGCCCGCACTCGCTTGCCTTTCGGGTCGTACAGCGGTTCCTCGGAGACCGTGCCCGGTACCCACGTGCCGAAGATCTCGACCTCCACCGGGGTGCCCGGGGTCGCATCGGCGGGCACGTATGCGTACGCGATGGAGCGGCCAACCGAGTAGCCGTAGCCGCCGCTGGTGACGCGGCCGGTGGCGCCGCCTATCCTGACCGGCTCCGACCCGAGCGCCACCGAGTGCGGATCGTCGAGCACGAGACAGGCGAGTCTGGTCGCGGCAGGCGCTTCGCGCGCCTTCAGAAGCGCTTGCCGCCCGATGAACTCGCCCTTGTCGAGCTTGACGCAGAAGCCGAGCCCTGCCTGATACGGGTTGGCTTCAGGGCCGATGTCGGAGCCCCATGCCCGGTATCCCTTCTCGAGCCGCAGCGAATCGACGGCCTTGTAGCCCCCGGCGACAAGGCCATGGCTCCGGCTCGCCTCCCACAGGGTGTCCCATAGGCGCTGGGCGAACTCCGACGGGCAGTACAGCTCCCAGCCCAGCTCGCCCACGTAGGTCACGCGCAGTGCGAGGCACGGCACCGATCCGACCGTAAGCTGCTGCGCGGTCATGTAGGGAAACGCCTCGTTGCTGACATCAGTCGTGGTCAGCGGTTGCAGGATTTGCCTGGCGGCCGGTCCCCAAAGCCCGATGCAGGCTGACGCCGACGTGACGTCTTCGACCTGCACCGATCCGTCTTCAGGCGCGTGGTCGCGGATCCACGCGAGGTCGTGCTGTCCGAAGGCGGTGCCGGTGACCACCCTGAATCGGTCCTCTGCCAGACGGGTGACAGTGAAGTCGCACTCGATGCCGCCGCCCTCGTTGAGCATCTGCGTGTACGTCAACATGCCGACGCCGCGAGCCACGTGGTTGTCCGAAAGGGTCTCGAGGTATGCAGCCGCGCCGCGCCCGCGGATCTCGATCTTCGCGAATGACGTGAAGTCGAACAACGCTGCGTTCTCGCGGCACGCCTTGTGCTCGGCGGCGATTGCCGGCGACCACAGCCGTCCAGCCCAACCTCT
>DATCPW010000047.1:0-2515 GCA_036569865.1 Candidatus Dormiibacterota bacterium | reverse complement strand
CTTTCGTCTAAAGCACCTCCGGCAGGGCGGACCGATACCGCCCACCCGTTTTCCACCGGAGGATCGCGTTGTCTACAGAGATCGCATCTCAGCTCGCACTGCTGGGTTGGGACTCCTACTTCCAGGAAAAGTTCAAACCGTTTGCCGTGGACGGCTATGTTCCCGCGCGCGTCACCGCCGACTTCGGCATGGAGTACCTCGTCCAGGACGCCGAAGGCCCGACCCGGGCGACGGCCGGACGCCACCTGCGCAACGATGCCCTGCTCCTGCCCGCGGTGGGCGATTGGGTGGCGGTGCTTCACCGCGACCCGGTGTCCGCGGTGCACGGCGTCCTCGAGCGCCGCACGGTCTTCTCGAGGAAAGTCTCGTCAAGAGAATCCAAGGAACAGGTGCTGGCGGCCAATGTCGACGTGGCGTTCGTGGTCGCCGCCGCCACCGACGTCAACGCCCGGCGCATCGAGCGCTACCTCACGATCGCGTGGCAGAGCGGAGCGGTGCCCATCGTCCTGCTGACGAAGGCAGACGTCGCCGACTCAATCGACGCCCTCCGTACTGAGCTCGAAGCAGTGGCGCTCGGCACGCCTGTGCTGGTCACCAGCAGCGTCACCGGCCAGGGCATCGACGAGATCACGCGGCGCCTGCAGCCGGCGCTCACCGGGGTCCTGCTTGGCCCTTCAGGGGCCGGTAAATCGACGCTCATCAACCGGATCGTCGGCGAGGACGTGATGCGGACCCGAATGATCCACAGCTCAGGTGAGGGGCGCCACATGACCAGCCACCGCCAGCTGGTGCTGCTGCCTGGTGGCGGAATGATCATCGACACTCCAGGCCTGCGCGAGGCCCAGCTGTGGGAAGGCGAGGATGGGCTGAACAATCTCTTCGAAGACATCGAAGAGCTGGCGCTGGGCTGCCGGTTCACAGATTGCGCGCACAGCACGGAGCCCGGGTGCGCCATCAAGGCGGCGATCGCGGATGGCACACTCGAGGTCGTGCGCTTCAACAGCTACCGAAAGCTGCAGCGCGAGCTGCGGGCGATCGCAGCGAAGAGCGACGCGAGGATCCGGCTCGAGGAACGCAGAAAGTGGAAGCAGATAGCGATGGCGGGCAAGGCGAAAACGAGACCCTAGGAAGGGTGAGGGCCCGTCGGGTGGACGGGCCCCCTGTCATGAAAGAGACTGGCGTCGCGTTCAGGCCGGATTCACTCCGGCCGTCACCCCGCCTTCCATTTCCAAGCACCTCCTGGCGCTGCGGCAAACAGGTGGGGGTTCCGCGGGGGAGGACTTACGTCCTCACCCGCGCTTGAGTCCGTCCCACCACGGGATGTTGCCGCGCTGAATGCGGTCGATGACGATGTCGGCCTGCGCCCTGGTGATGACCCGAAGGTGGACGAGCTGCTCCAGTCGTGGCTTCAGGTTGACCACCAGCCGGTCGCCGAACTGATCCTTGTTCAGACCGCGCTCCCGAGCCAGCCGGGCCACTGTGATGCCGCGCCTGAGGTCCGCGCGAAACGCTGCCGGAGGGATGCGAAGCACATCAGCCTCAGCCTCGAACACCGCGAACCGCACCGCGTCGCGCACTCCCGCGAGCGAGCTCGCGACGGCCGCGTTGCTTGACGCAGGCGCCGGCGTCGGCGTGACTGAGGCATCGGCGAGGCTGGCGGTGACACCGAGCGTCATGAGCGCAGCCGTCGCGCCGCCGCTCACGAACTTGACTGCCATGGCTGCAAACGGATTCATGTCGATCACCTCTTCTGAGATTCGACCCCTCATGGGATCGGGAACCTCAAGTTGAGGCGACGCTATCAGCCGCCGGTTGCGTCTCCGTCAGCCTTTTGTAAGCTTCGGGTGACGCCCCCCGACGCGTTCAAGTCGCTCGTGATCGGTGCTGTCCCAGACGGCGGCCTAACCAGCCTCATATTTGTCTGTTCGGGCGGCACCGTCTATATCAACCCGACCCGAGTGGCCGTAAGGCCTTAGAGCGAGCCGATCGATTCGAGGTAGCCCCGATGGTTCCGCTCGAGCTCGGGCATCGAGTCGCCGCCGAACTTCTCCAGGAACGCGTCGGCAAGCGTGAGCGCCACCACAGCCTCGCCGATCACGCCGGCCGCAGGGACCACGCATACATCGCTGCGCTCGTAATGCGCTTGCACTTTCTCTTTGGTGTTCAGGTCAATCGAGGGCAGCGGCGTCTTCATGGTCGATATCGGCTTGATCGCAACGCGCAGGTCGATCGGCTCGCCGTTGGTGACGCCACCCGTCAACCCGCCGGCCCTGTTCGTCAGGTGCCTGAACCTGCCGTCCCGGTAATCGATCTCGTCGTGGAACTGCGAGCCGCGGCGCGCCGCGCCTTCGAAACCGGCGCCGAACTCAACCGCCTTGATCGCGTTGATCGACAGCACCGCTTGCGCCAGGCGGCCGTCGAGCTTGCGGTCCCAATGCACGTAGCTGCCGAGGCCCAGCGGGACCCCGCGGGCGATGATGCGGAACGTTCCGCCCAGCGTGTCGCCCTTCTCGCC
>DATCPW010000046.1:0-5738 GCA_036569865.1 Candidatus Dormiibacterota bacterium | reverse complement strand
AGCGATCACGAACATGGTCAACAACTCGTGGCAGTCGGGGTTGCTGACCTTCGACATCACGAACGACGGGATCGGACTGGCGCCCTACCACGACTGGGACTCCAAGATCTCTGCCGACATCAAAGCCAAGATCACCGACATCGAAGCCAAGCTCAAGGACGGTTCACTCAAGACCGGGGTCTAAGTAACTGTCCACGTCTGCGGCCCTCAGACTCACCGGGATCGTCAAGACCTACGGTGAGCTGAGGGCCAACGACGGCGTGGACCTCGACGTCCAATGGGGCGAGGTCCACGCCCTGCTTGGCGAGAACGGCGCCGGCAAATCGACCCTGATGAATGTCGTCTACGGCCTCGTACGCCCGGACTCGGGGACGATCGAGTTCGACGGCAAGGCGGTGCAGGTCCACAGCCCGACGGACGCGATCCGCCTCGGGATCGGCATGGTGCACCAGCACTTCATGCTCATTCCGGTTCTCACCGTCGCCGAGAATATCGTCCTCGGTCACGAGATCCAGAACGCCGGCGTGATGGACCTCGGCCGCGCGTATCAAACGGTGAAAGAGCTGTCCAGCCGGTACGGCCTCGAGGTGAACCCTAAAGCCCGGGTCGAAGATCTCTCGGTCGGGATCCAGCAGCGGGTCGAGATCCTCAAAGCCCTCTACCGGGGCGCTCGCCTTCTGATCCTGGACGAGCCGACCGCGGTCCTCACCCCCCAGGAGATCGGCGGCCTTTTCCAGATCGTCCGCAACCTGACTGCCGAAGGCAACGCGGTCATCTTCATCACCCACAAGCTGGCCGAGGTGATGGAGATCGCCGAAAACATCACCGTCATGCGCCGCGGCAAGGTCGTGGCGACGACAACTCCCAAGGAGTCGAAGCCTCCGGACCTGGCGCGCATGATGGTGGGCCGTCCGGTCCTTCTGCGAGTCGATAAGCAGCCCGCGAAGCCTGGCGACGTGCTGCTACGCGTCGAGGACCTGGTGGTGATGGACCGTCGCCAGATGGCCGTGGACCACGTCAGCCTTGAGGTCCGTTCGGGGGAGATCCTTGGCGTGGCCGGGGTCGAAGGCAACGGCCAGAACGAGCTGGTGGAATCGATAGTCGGCCTGCGCGCGACCCGCTCCGGACGCATCCGGTTGGCCGGCCGGGATGTGTCGCGCCGGTCGACCCGGAACCGTCTTCACTCAGGTCTTGGTTTGATTCCTGCCGACCGCCACCGGCAAGGGATCATCCTCGAGCTGCCGATCTCGGACAACCTCATCCTCAACCGGTACGACCTCCCCCCTTACGAGCGCTGGACGGTCCGCCAGTTTCGCGCCATCCGCGCCACCGCCGAGCGCCTGATCAAGACGTTTGACATCCGCGCCCAATCACCCGACCAGCCGGCGGCGTCGCTTTCTGGCGGCAACCAGCAAAAGCTGGTGGTGGCGCGTGAGCTAGGAACCGACCCAAAGGTGCTGATAGCGAGCCAGCCGACGCGCGGGGTCGACGTCGGTTCGATCGAGTTCATCCACCGCCAGATCATCAGCCAGAGAGACGCCGGTCTCGGGGTTCTGCTCGTCTCGTCAGAGCTCGACGAGGTGCTGGCTCTCGCCGACCGCGTTGCGGTGATGTATCGGGGTCGCATCGTCGCCGTGCTCGAGGGCGAGGGCGCCGATCGCGACCGGATTGGCCTCTTGATGGCGGGAGCTGCGTGATGCGCGAGCGGCTTCACGTCGACTGGATCATCAACTCGATATTCATCCCGCTCGCGTCGGTGGCGGCGGGTTTCGTCGTCGCCGGCATCGCGGTGGCCGCCACGGGCGCCGATCCGCTGGCAGCCTTCACAGCGCTGTTCCAGGGGGCGTTCACGAATCGGAACGCTTTCCCGGAGACGCTGGTTTCAACTGTCCCCTACGTGTTCCTGGGACTCGGCGTCGCGCTGGGATTTCGCGCGGGCCTGTTCAACATCGGCGCCGAGGGCCAGTTCTACATAGGCGCGCTGAGCGGAGTTTTCATTGCGTACTCGATCCATGGGCTGCCTGCATTCGTAGAAATTCCACTGGCGATGCTCGCCGGGATGGCCGGAGGATTCGTATGGGCGGCGATCGCGGGATTCTTGAAGGCCCGCTTTGGCTCGCACGAGGTGATCACCACGATCATGCTCAACTACGTCGCGTTTCTGCTCGCCAATTATCTGGTCGACACCCCTGGCCTGATGCTGGCGCCGGATGTGTCGACGCCGCGAACTCCTGATGTGGATGCCAACGCGGTGCTGCCGATCATCTTCGCCGGCAGCCGCCTTCACTTCGGCTTCATCCTTGCGCTGATCGCGGTGCCTCTCGTCTGGTTCCTGATCGAGCGGACCACCATCGGCTTCCAGCTGCGGGCGGTTGGGTTCAACCAAGGCGCCGCGCGGGCCGCAGGCATCTCGGTCGGCCGCACCATGGTCCTCGCCATGGGCATATCCGGCGCGCTGGCAGGAGCCGCCGGCATCGTCCAGGTGCTCGGGGTGAGCCGCCACATGACCGACTCGGTGGCCGCTGGCTACGGTTTCGATGCGATCGCCATCGCGCTCCTGGCGCGGTCCAACCCGTGGGGCATCCTGCCTGCTGCCCTACTATTTGGGGCTCTCCACAGCGGTTCGAGCTTCATGCAACTGCAGACCGACGTCTCGGCCGACCTGATCTCGATAGTCCAGGCTTCGGTGATCATCTTCATCGCGGCGCCTGCGATAGTGCGGTGGATCTTCCGTCTTCGCCCCGAGGCCGACGGCGCGGTTCAGATCACCAGCCGCGAAGCGGAGACGCCGGTATGAGCAGCTTCCTCAGCCAGCTCGACCCGGTCAGCCTGCTGTCCATCACCCTCGTCACCGCGACGCCGCTCACCCTGGCCGCACTCGGCGGCATGATGTGCGAGCGGTCGGGCGTCGTGAACATAGCGCTCGAGGGCATCATGCTCACAGGCGCGTTCGTCGGCTACGCGGCCGCCTTCGCCACGCATAACCTGTGGCTGGGAGTGCTGGCCGCCATTCTCGCCGGCATGCTGATCGCAGGCCTGCACGCGGTCCTGTCGATCAACTTCCTGGTTGATCAGATAGTGAGCGGCACCGTCATCAACATCCTGGCGGTCGGCATCACGGGCGTGTTCTATCGAACCTTCATCGAGTCGCAGAACACAGCAGGCCCTGGAACGCTCCCGCAGTGGAACATCCCGTTTCTGTCGGACATACCTGTGCTCGGACCGATCTTCTTTCAGAACCAGTTCGTCACGTACGCGATGCTGGCGCTCATCGTGATCGTCCACTTCACGCTGTTTCACACCGTCTGGGGTCTGCGCACGCGGGCATGTGGAGAGCACCCGCGCGCGGCCGAGACCGCAGGGATAAACGTCTACTTCGTGAGGTATGTGAACGTAATCGCGTCTGGCGCCCTGGCCGGGCTTGGCGGAGCCTATTTCAGCCTTCAGCAGATCGGTAACTTCCTGCCAGGCATGACGGGAGGTCGTGGCTTCATCGGGCTCGCCGCGATGATCTTCGGCCAGTGGACGCCGGTCGGCGCTTTTCTCGCGTCATTGTTGTTCTCGGCGTCGGACCAGGTCGGAAGCCGCCTGCAGAGCGTGTTCCACGTGCCGATACCGCTGCAGTTCCTCGGCATGCTCCCGTACATCCTCACGATTGTGGTCGTGGCCGGTGCGATGGGCCGCGCCGTGGCGCCGGCCGCCGTCGGGAGACCGTACAAGAAGAGCTGAGGCGATGAACGCCCTCGAGGTGATTGGCCGCAAGCGAGACGGCCGTGAGCACTCGCCAGAAGAGATCGAGCTCCTGCTGTCCGCCTACCTTCGCGGGGACGTTCCCGACTACCAGATGGCGGCGTGGCTGATGGCAGTCTGCATCCGCGGCATGACGCGCGCGGAGACGTTGGCCCTGACGATGGCGATGGTGCGCAGCGGTGAGGTGCTCGATCTCAGTGGAATCGATGGAGTGAAGGTCGACAAGCACTCGACCGGCGGAGTCGGCGACAAGGTCACCCTCATCGCCGCACCGCTCGCCGCCGCGTGCGGCGTCAAGGTGCCCAAGCTGAGCGGGCGCGCGCTTGCGCACACAGGCGGGACTCTCGACAAGCTGGAGTCCGTTCCGGGCCTGACCGTCGACCTCGACCCGGAACGCTTCATCCGCCAGGTCAAAGAGATTGGCATCGCGGTGGCGGCGCAGTCGCCGCGGATGGTGCCCGCGGACAAAGCCCTCTATGCGCTGCGCGACGTGACGGCCACGGTGCCATCGATCCCGCTCATCGCGTCGAGCGTGATGTCGAAAAAGATCGCCGCGGGCGCCGATGCGATCGTGCTCGACGTGAAATTCGGCCGTGGCGCATTCATGCCCGACGTCGAGTCCGCCACGACCCTCGCCGAGGAGATGGTATGGCTGGGCGAGGGAGCCGGCCGGCGGACAGTGGCGCTCGTGACCGCGATGGACAACCCGCTCGGTGAATGCATCGGCAATGCGTTGGAAGTCAAAGAGGCACTTGAAGTGCTTTCCGGCCATGGCGACCGGGAACTGGTGGAGGTCTCCCTCAAGGTCGCGGCCGAGATGTGCCGTCTCGCCGGAGTTTCGAAGGATCCGGCAGAGTCCCTGCGATCGGGCGCGGGTCGCGAGAAGTTCGTGCAGATGCTCAGCTCGCAAGGCGGCCGCCTAAAGGACGGGTTACCCGAGGCGCTAAACGTCATGGCCGTCGACGCGACGGCCGACGGCTACGTGGAGTCCATCGATGCACTCGAGGTCGGACTGGTTGCCCTTGAGCTTGGCGCCGGCCGCCTTCGCAAAGAGGACAAGGTCGATCCTTCGGCGGGTCTCGTCATCCAGCGGCAGGTCGGCGATCCGGTGCACGCGGGCGACACCCTGGTGTGGGTCCACGCGCGCACAAAGGAGCTTGCCGAGAAGGTGGCGCCTCGTTTGCGCGCCGCTTGGAAGCTCAGCCCGCGCGAGGTCACACGGCCACCGCACGTCCTTGCGCGGGTCGACAAGGACGGCATCACAAAGGCCCTATAGACTTCGTCCGGCGCATGAAAGACGGAAAGAAGTACCACGTCGGGCTGGCCAAGGGTGAGGTCGGCGACTACGTCTTGGTGCCGGGAGATCCGGGCCGCACGCCCTTGATTGCGAAGTTCCTGGATGACGCGCGCGAGGTGGCCTTCAACCGCGAGTACCGCACCTTCACGGGCACTGTGGCCGGCGTGCCGGTTTCGACCATGTCGTCGGGCATGGGTGGGCCGTCGGTGGCGATCGGGGTCGAAGAGCTCAGCGAGCTGGGAGTCCACACGTTTCTACGCGTCGGCACCTGCGGTGCCGCGCAGCCCCAGATCAAGATGGGCGACCTCGTCATCGCCGAAGGGTCAGTGCGCACCGAGGGCACGCCTAACGGATACGTCCCCCTCGAATATCCGGCGGTCGCCTCGCGCGATGTCGTCAATGCATTGGTGGCGGCCGCAACGGCTGCCGGCGCTCCTTATCACCTCGGCGTCATCCGCTCGGTGGACGCCCTCTACTCCGACCTCCTGCCCGACAAGATGCCGCGTTCCACCGAGCTGAAGGAGGAGCTGGCGATGTGGTCGCGTGCTGGCATCCTCTGCAACGAGATGGAATCGTCGACGTTGTTCGTCGTCTCCCGGATCCGGCGAGTTCGGGCTGGCACTCTGAACTTATGCGTCGACGAGATGGGTGCGGGCGAGATACACCACGTGGACCCATCCTTCATGGACCG
>DATCPW010000045.1:0-26881 GCA_036569865.1 Candidatus Dormiibacterota bacterium | reverse complement strand
ACGTATAGAAGGCGTCGAGGTCAACGTGGAGGATGGTGCGCGGCCAATTCTCGGGTCGAGGCATCTGGGTGTGTGGGCCAGTCTGCCACAACAACTTGTGGCTTACTTACGTTTGGTGCGCTCCTACGGGCGTCTACCGGGAAGCTACGGAGACGTCAGGGCGGCAGTGACGTTGGAGAAGACGTTCGCGAGCTGGCTGCTCATCGTCAGCAGGATGATGACGACCACGATCGACACGAGCACGAGCACCCCCACGAAGGCGGCGATCAGGCCGATCGTGAGCCCGACTGCCGAGCCGCTGCCGCCACTCGCGGCCGGCCTCGCGGGCACCCACCCGCTGCCGGTCCATCGCCAGAGCCCATCGGGTGACAGCGCCGGCTTCCATTCGGCTCCATCCCACCACCAAAAGCCGTCAGCCGAGAACCGTGTCAGGGGCGCCGGCGGCGGTGGTCCGCCTTCTGGTCCAACCATTCGGCCAAGCATAGAGTCGCCGTTCCCTATCCAAGAACCACCAGTAGAATCCGCAAGGCAATGAAGGGTGTAATCCTCGCGGGCGGAACCGGCAGCCGGCTGCATCCCCTCACGCTGATCACCAACAAGCACCTGCTTCCCCTTTACGACCGGCCGATGATCAGCTATGCGATCGAAGCGATGGTCAGGGCGGGGGTGTCGGAGATGATGCTGGTCACCGGTGGCACGCACGCCGGCGAGTTTCTGCGCCTGCTCGGCAACGGCCACGAATTCGGCATCGACCGCCTCTTCTACGCATACCAGGAAAAGCCCGGCGGCATCGCCGAGGCACTGAGCCTCGCCGAGAGGTTCGTCGATCGCGACCGCGTCATGGTGATGCTCGGCGACAACATCTTCGAGTTGTGTCTAAAGGCCTGTGTCGATGCATTCACCAAGCAGCCGCACGGAGCTCGCGTGGTCCTCACTCACGAGACCGACAGGGAACACCTGCGACACCTCGGAGTCGCGCAGTTGAATGGCGCGCGCCGCATCGAGCACATTGTCGAAAAGCCCGAGGAGCCGCCAAGCGAGTTCGCGGTCACGGGTGTGTATTTCTATGACGAGACCGTGTGGCGCGTGCTCGGCGAGCTGAAGCCATCGGGCCGCGGCGAGCTCGAGATCACCGATGTGAACAACTGGTATCTCGACCACGACCTGATCGAATACGACATAGTCGAGGGCTTTTGGGGGGACGCAGGCGAGTCGATGCAGGCGTACTACCAGGTGCAGGATTTCGTGCGGGCCAACGGGGTGAATCGTGAGAGATGATTTGGGCTCGGTGATCGATGGTGTTGTCATCAAGGAGCTCGTCACGCACGCTGACGAGCGGGGATTCTTTCGCGAGGTGATTCGCGAGTCTGATGGGTTCTTCGACCACTTCGGTCAGTGGAGCCATTCGCTGATGTATCCGGGCGCCACCAAGGCGTGGCACATCCATCAAAAGCAGACCGATTGGTGGTATGTGATCGGTTCTCTCAAGGTCGCGCTTTACGACACGCGCGAGGGATCGCCGACCAAAGGCCAGTTGATGGAGCTGCTGATGGGTGACCTGCACCCGACCTGCCTGAAGATCCCGCCCGGCGTGGCCCACGGGTGCCGCGCGCTGGAGCTGAGCCACATGCTGTACGTCACCTCCAGCGTTTACGACCCCGCAGACGAGGGCCGGATTCCGCACGACGACCCGTCGATCGGTTACGACTGGACCACGGGCCCCGCCATCAAATGAGCCTGCGCTCGCCGAGGCGCCTCCTCGTCGCGGGGGCCGCCGGCTTCATCGGCTCCAACTTCGTGCGCCTCCTACGCGCCACGAGGCCGGAGGTCGAGATCACGGTCCTCGACAAGCTCACCTACGCGGGGAACCTCGCCAACCTGGCGGAGTTCGAAGGACAGCCCGGCTACCGATTCGTGCAGGGCGACATATGCGATGACAATCTCGTCAAGAAGCTGGCGAAAGAGGTCGACGGCATAGTGAACTTTGCCGCTGAGACACATGTCGATCGCTCCCTCATGGACCCGTTCACCTTCATCGAGACCGACGTCCGCGGCACCGCGGTCCTCTGCGAGGCCGCCCGCGAGTTTCGTCACGAGGTGTTCTTGCTTATCAGCACAGACGAGGTGTACGGCGAGGTCATGGACGGCCGCTCAAAGGAAGATGATCCGTTCCGCCCGCGCAGCCCGTACTCGGCCTCGAAGGCCGGCGGGGAGCACATCGCTCACGCGTACGCGGCGAGCTTCGGCCTCCCGTTGCTGGTCACGCGCGGCTCCAACACGTACGGGCCGTATCAGTACCCCGAGAAGCTGATCCCGGTACTCGTCACCAACGCCATCGACGACCTCGCACTGCCCCTTTACGGTGCGGGTGCGGCGGTGCGGGACTACGTCTACGTGGAGGATCACTGCCGCGCGATCGACCTGGTCCTGCACGAAGCGCCTTTATCGAGCGGCGTCTACAACATCGGCACCGGGCATGAGACCAGCGGCAAGCAGGTCGCCGACGCAGTCCTCGACATCCTGGGGAAGCCGCGGAGCCTGATCGAGTACGTCGCCGACCGCCCCGGCCACGATTACCGCTACGCCGTCGACGTGACGCGCATCACCGAGCTCGGCTGGGAGCCCGTCGTGGATTTTCGGGACGGCCTGCTGAAAACGGCCGACTGGTATCGAGAACACCAGGAGTGGTGGCGGCCATTGAAGTCGGGTGAGTACTGGGAGTACTACAAAAAGAACTACCGACCGAAGACCGACCGCTAGCCGCTCAACCTCCGAATGGGCTCGGGGGCATGGGCTTCCAGGCCTCGCCGTCCCACCAGAAATTTCCATCCTCAGAGCGCTGGGCTGCCGGCGGGACCTCGTGCGCGGCGTCCCTCCACGCAGCGCCGTCCCACCAGGAAAGGCGATCCTCGGACATCACGAAGGGGCCTTCCTGAATTGGAGGCGCAGCCGCAGCGGGACCCGCGACTGCCATGGGAACGGCGACCGCAGGCGGAGTCGCGGCCATTAGCGGAGCCCCGACCGAGGTCCCGGACACAAACCCGGGAGGGTCCTGGGCCGGAATGGCCCGGAGCGCGGGCCGGCGCCGAGACCAGAGAATGAATCCCCCCGCGCCCAGCAGGCCCAGGATGATGAGGGCGCCCACGATGAGTCCGATCGTCTTGAGGCCGGCGAACGGCGAGCTCGCTACCACCTTGGATTCCGGCCACTGGTCCGGCGGGATCGTGTACGGAGGCGCCGCATCGAACTGGCGCTTGGCCTGCGCCGCCGCGATTGTCCCGAGGTCGTTCTTGCTGGATACGTAGGTCACGAGGATCACGTCATTGCCCTTGGCAAAAACAAAGGCGTCGCCATAAATCTTGTGGACCTTGTCAATCAGCCTCGCGCCGTAGTACGTGTCAATGCCGGAGATCGTCAGCGTCTGCGCGTAGCTCGGGTCTGCTTTGTCAGCGGTCTCCGATTGCCGCAGCCAAGCTTTCGCCCCCTTGGCCCCGGCGAACGCCACGACAGCCTCGACAAAGACATGCGCGTTTCCCGCGGAGACCCAGGTACGTCCATAGCCGCTCAGGAAGCCATCCTGGGCGAGCGCAGCGGCCGTGGCCGCTGCGTCGGGGGCGGCAGTGACCTGAGCGTATTGGGCGGCGTCGAATGGCCCTTCAATAATGCCCGCGGTCGCCTTGGGCTCCTCTTTGTAACCCGTGCCGGGCGGCTTGATCAGGATTCCGTCGAGACCTGGGGACGGAGTCGGCGCAGCGAACGCGATCGCTGAGTGAAGAACGAAGATCGCGGCGAGCCCGATGGAACAGAGCAGGCGCCTCAAGGGCTCAATCGTACTTGTTCGCGCCAAATCTTCCCCCGATTCCGCGCCAGTACCACTTCATGTAGCGCGGCAGCCATTGCCACAGCTGGAACCGGCTCTGTCCCGCCGTGCGGTCACGCCAGGTGGTCGGCACCTCGGCGACGCGCATTCCCAACAGGTGCGCTTTCACCGTCAGCTCGATGCCCAGCTCGAAGCCGCCAGTGGATTCGATGGTCACCTTGTCCAGAAGGCGTTTTGAGTACAGCCGGAAGTTGCTCGTGGCGTCATGGACCGGGATGCCGGCAAGCCAGTGCAGCGACAGGCCGGCTGTTCGCGACATCGTCCGCTTGAGCAGCGGTCCCCCAAGCTGGCGCCCCCCGCGCATGTAGCGCGACCCCGCCACGACGTCCGCTCCGGCTCGGGCGAGCTCATACATCGAGTCGATGTCGCCGGCGTCGTCGGAACCGTCACCCATCGTGACAAGGACAAAGGGCGCTCGCGCCGCGCCGATCCCAGACTTGATCGCATTCAGGACTCCGCGCCCAATCGTGTTGCGATGCGGTTGGAGCTCGGGGATCTCCGCCTGGAGACGCTTGACGACGGGCACAGTGGTGTCCTCGTCGAAGTCGTACACGACGAGCACCTCGAGAGGCCGGGTTCGCGATCGCTCGACGATGCCGCGCAGGGTCGGCACCACGTTCTCGCCCTCGTTGTAGACGGGGACGACAATGCTGAGGGCCGGCGTACCGGCGCCCGCGTTCAGATCCGACCCGCCGTGATCTCGTCCCGCACCCAGGGAATGACCTCGTCGAGCATCTGGTCCAGGGACGTGGTGGCCTCGAAACCGAGCACCTCTCGCGCCTTCCTGACGTCGGGGACACGCCTCTGCACGTCGTGCACGTAGGGCCGATCCGAGATGAGCTTCAACGGGCGCTGGGCGCCATGCACCTTCAGCCAGATCAGCTCGGCGAGCTCGCGCACCGTCGTCGATTTCGCAGTCGACAGGTTGAACGATTCGTTCAGCGCCTTATCGGATTCCATCGCGAGGCGGATGCCGTGCGCCAGGTCGCCTCCGTATGTGTAATGACGGATCTGGCTGCCGTCGCCAAGGATGTGGAGCGGGTCCTGTCCTTTGATCACCTTCTGACACAGGTCCGGGACCACATGGCTCATCGCCAGCTTGACGTTGCCGCTCATCACCTCGTGGTCGCGCAAGGCGCGCCTTTCGCCGACGCCGACGCAGTTGAACGGCCTCACGATCGTGTACGGAAGCTTGTATTGCTCGTGCGCGCCGCGGGCAAAATATTCGGTCGCGAGCTTCTGGAATCCGTAGGTGGACCGGGGTGGAGGGCTGCTCAGCTCGGCACCTTCAGGGCTGGGAAAGATGTCGGCTGATTCGTAGACCATGCTGCTCGAGATCACTGTGATCTTGCGCAGCCTTCCGCCGCGGCTGGCGCTGATCGCCGCATCAAATGTGGCCGCGCTGATCCTCTCGTTCTCGGCCAGCAGGTCGTAGGCAAACTCGTGGAAGTAGGAGATGCCGCCGATCATGGCCGCGCCCGCGACCAGGTGGTCGCAGCCCATCGCGTGCTCGGTCAGCAGCTCGATGTTCTTCGCGTCGCCCTCGACGAGCTGGTAGTTGGGGTTGCTGTCGTAAGAGCGTGTGACCGGGCCGTACTTGCTGTAGTTGTCGACGCCGACCACCTCATACCCGGCCTCGAGAAGCTCGGCGACGAGATAGCCGCCGATGAACCCGGCGGCACCGGTGACGAGAGCCTTCATTCGCCAGCCTGCCGAAATGTGGCCGACACTCGAAATTCGCTAGCGTGGTCGGGTTGGCCGGGGTCCCCCCGGCCATGACTTTGTATTGCCAGACTCCGCGCGCGGCGTGGAGCACCTCTAGAAAAATCCCATCGATATACCGGAAGGAGAGCAGGCGCGCGCGAAGCGCCCGCCGATGAGAGGGAACCATCCGGGTTCCATCTCATAACCTGATAGGCCCGGTGATTCCCCAGATGTCGATGACGTCGCGGCCCTTCAGCTGCAGCTTCTTGTATGCGTTGTGCGGCGCGGCGACGATGAGGATGTCGGAATCCGCGACCACCTTCTCCACCGGCACGAACGACGGATCGTGGATGAATGGGTCGGTGCACAGCACCTGCGCGCCCTTGAACGCGGCAAGCTTCCGCAGCTTGTAGCTCAACGACGCACGCGGGTCGTCGGACTCGCCTTTGAATGCCATGCCGAGGATCCCGACGGTGCGGCCGGCGAGAGGATGTCGCGAGTTGAGCGTGTCCACTATGTAGTTGGGCAGCCCCTCGTTGATCTGCATGGCCGCCTGGCCCATCGGAAAGTGATCGGGGGTGAAGGCTGAGAGCTGCATCGTGTCCTTCAAGAGACACGGCCCGGCTGCGAATCCCGGTCCGGGAAGGTCGGCCGCGCGCGGGTAATCACGGCGTATCGCGTCCAGCACGTTGTTGTAGTCGACGCCCGAGCGGTGCGCAATCTGAAAGAACTGGTTGGCGATGGCGAACTTCATGTACCGCCATGTGTTGGTGAGCAGCTTCGCCAGCTCGGCCTCCAACGGGGTGGTTCGCACGACGCTCACTCCCAGGGGCTTGAACAGGCGGCTCGCCTTGTCGAACCCGCGGTCCGACGTGGCGCCGATCAGCTGGGGGAGGCTGCGCATCTCCTCGAGCGCATGGCCCTCGGCGATTCGCTCGGGGCAGAAGACCACCTCGACGTCGAGACCCGCGGCCCGCAGGCGCCGCTCCACGGTTTCGGTCGTGCCTGGAAAGACTGTCGAGCGCAGGACCACCAGGCAGCCATCGCGGAGGTGCGGCATCAGGTCGTCCAGCACTTTGTCGAATACGCGCACCGATGGGTTCATGAACTCGTCGATGGGCGTGCCGATCACCAGGATCACGGTGTCGGTCCGCGAGAGAAGCCCGGGGTCGGCAGCGAGCACGAGCCTGCCGCTCGGCAGCAGCTTGCGCAGCAGCTCCTCGGCGCCGTTCTCGAGGAACGGGACGTTGCCCGATCGAACCTGCTCGACCTTGGCCGCGTCGATGTCGTCAATGCCGACCCGGTAGCCGCTGTCGGCAAGCGACAGCGCAAGTGGAAGGCCGACATGGCCGCAACCGCCGACGACGACGACGTCAAGGTGGTCCATGGCCGCCAAATTATGATGGCTCGTTGGTGGCCCCATCCCCGAATTGAGCAAACACAGAGAGGGTGCGCCGGGAGCCGGCTCCGCCGGGCCCGCCGCAACAGGGGGGGAGTACCCCCCTGCAGAGCAGTCGAAGCGGAGGAAGGGGGGGCCGGCGGTTCTCCTCGACGTTCGGCCGCTCCAGGGCCCCGGCGCCGCGCGCGGGGTCGGAACCTACGCGGCGGGACTCCTCGGTGGCCTGATCGCCGAGGGATTCGACTCGAGGCTGACCTTGCTGCTCGATGCCGACCTGCCCGAGCCTCAGCTGCCTCCTGGCGGCTACCAGCTTGCCGGGTCGCGGCGCCGGTATCACGGGCAGCTCTCGGGTTACGAAGAGGCGGTTGCGCTCGGCGCCGACCTGCAGCGCATCAAACCAGACGTTTATCACGCCATCGACCTGAGGCTCCCTGGCCGATCACCCTGCCCCCTGGTGGTCACTCTGCACGACCTCATTCCCTGGGCGTGGGGCGGGCCGCGGATGAGAGGGGAGAGGCTTCGTTTCTGGCTCGGCAGGCGCCTGCTGAAGCGAGCGGACGCTGTCCTTGCGGTGTCGCAGGCCACGGCCCGCGATGCCGAACGGTACGCGTCGGTCGATCCGAACCGGATCACCGTCGTCTATGAGGCGGCGGATCCGGCCTTTCAACCAAGGCCGGGCGCTGCCGCTCGCGTCGCCGAGCATTTCGGGGTCGAGGCCGGCTACCTACTGTTTGTCGGCGCGCTCGATGCCAGGAAGGACCCGGCTGGTCTGCTTCGGGCCTGGTCGGTGGCGAACGAATCGCTGCCGGGGCTGCAGCTGGTGCTCGCCGGGGTTCCCGGCCGCCAGGCTCCGGCGACCATGCCCGGAGCCACGACCGTCGGCCGGGTCGACAACCTGGAGCTGGCTGACCTCTACACGGCGGCTGGATGCCTGGTCTTCCCCAGCCGATACGAAGGTTTCGGGTTGCCCTGCCTGGAGGCGATGGCGTGCGGGTGTCCTGTCGCGGCGTACCGAAACTCGAGCCTGCCCGAGGTGGTCGATGCAGCCGGCGAGCTCGCCGACGACGGTGATGCTGAGGCTCTGGGACGAGCCGCAGCCGCCCTGTGCGCGAAGCCGGATCGGGCGCGGAAGGCAGGTCTCGAGCGCGCGAAAGGGTTCAGCTGGCGCAAAGCTGCCCGCCAGACGATTTCAATCTATGAATCGCTACTGCGAAGGCGGGGGTGAGGAGGCCCTCCCGCGACTGCGTCGCGGGGACCCCAGAGGAAACCCCCCCACCGAGTGACACATTGCTGGGAGGCGCCTTGATGGGGCATAGGTGACGGCCGGAATGAATCCGGCCTGCTGGCCGCGCCCGGGTTCTTGACTGAGATAATCGGCCCGCTTTGTCCAGGGTCGCGGTCATCGGTGCGGGGTATGTAGGCCTGACCACCGCAGCATGCCTGGCTGATCTCGGCAACGACGTGATCGTGGTCGATATCAACGCCGCCAAAATCGAGCAGCTCAAGCGGCACCACGTGCCCTTCTACGAGCCGGGCTTGAGCGAGCTCGTCGAGCGGAATGCCAACGCGGGACGTCTCGCGTTCACCACCTCGTATGAAGAGGCGGTGCCTGGAGCGGAGTACGCGATCATCGCGGTGAGCACCCCGGAAGGCGAGGGCGGGGAGGCGGACCTGTCATACGTCGAGGCAGCCGCCACCTCGATCGCCGACAGCATGGACGGCCCGCTGGTCGTGGTCAACAAGTCGACGGTGCCCCCGCTCACTGGCGATATGGTCTCCAGGGTCCTGCGCAAGCGCAATGGAAAGCACCGCGCCGAGGTCGTCTCGAACCCCGAATTTCTCCGCGAGGGTTCCGCCATCCAGGACTTCATGCACCCGGATCGCGTGGTGATCGGCAGCCACGATCCCGTAGCCGCTGCGAAGGTGTCGGAGCTTTACGCTCCACTCGAGGCGCGAATCCTGATCACGCCGAACATCTACACGGCGGAGATGGTCAAGTACGCATCGAACGCGTTTCTCGCAGCACGCATCTCCTTCATCAACGAGATCGCCAGGATCTGCGAGCGCGTGGATGCGGACGCCAAGCTCGTGGCCGAAGGGATGGGCCTCGACAAACGAATCGGGCCAAGCTTCCTCGACGCCGGGATCGGTTACGGCGGCTCGTGCTTCGGCAAGGACGTGAAGGCGCTGGCCGCGCTGGCCGAGCGCTTTGACTACCATCCCGACCTTCTCAACGCCGTCATGGACATCAACCGCGACCAGCGGATGCTCGCCATCGACAAGCTGCGTGACTGCCTGGATACGCTCGACGGTCGGATCGTGGGGCTGCTCGGCCTGGCGTTCAAGCCGAACACCGACGACCTTCGCGACGCCCCAAGCCTGGATATCGCGCGGGTGTTGATAGCAGCCGGCGCAGAAGTGCGGGCTTATGATCCCGCCGCGATGGCGCCGGCGCGCGATCTCCTGCCTGACGTCGAATATTCGACCGATGCCTACGCGCTGGCCGATGGCGCCGACGGGTTGGTGCTGGTGACGGAGTGGAACGAGTTCCGGCACCTCGACCTGGCTCGCGTCAAGGCGTCAATGCGCAGGGCCGTGATGATCGACGGACGGAACATCTACGACCCGGCCGTTATGCGTGGCCTCGGGTTCACCTACAGAGGCATTGGCCGCGACTAAGCACCGCGCAGTAGTGTCGGGAGGAGCCGGCTTCATCGGCTCCCATCTCTGCCAGGCCTTGCTGGACGCTGGGATGAGCGTGTTGGCGCTTGACAACCTGCTGACCGGGTCGCCGGACAACGTGCGCGAGCTGCTCGCGCGGCCTGACTTCGAATTCCGCAGGTCCAATGTGAACGACGAGGTGGTCGTCGACGGTGATGTGCGCTACGTCCTCCATTTCGCGTCGCCCGCTTCGCCGCCTCAGTACGACGCCAACCCGATCCACACGCTCAAGGTGGGGACGGTGGGGACCATGAACATGCTCGGGCTGGCACGCGCCAAAGGCGCGACCTTCCTGCTCGCCTCGACGTCCGAGGTGTACGGCGATCCGCTGGTCCATCCGCAACCTGAGACCTACTGGGGGAACGTCAACCCGATCGGCCCGCGTGGCTGCTACGACGAGGCGAAGCGGTGCGCCGAAGCGTTCGCGATGGCCTATCACAAGGCCCATGGCGTGGACACCCGCATCATCCGCATCTTCAATACACATGGCCCTCGCATGCAGGTCCTGGACGGCCGGGCCGTTCCGAACTTCATGGCGCAGGCGATCAGGGGCGAGCCGCTGACGGTTTACGGCGACGGTTCGCAGACGCGGAGCCTTTGCTACGTGTCCGATCTCGTGCGCGGGGTCCTCGCGGCGCTCGAGCGCGCCGATGAGCTGCCTGTCAACCTCGGCAACCCCGAGGAGGTGACAGTCCTCGAGCTGGCGCAGACGATCGTCCGCCTTGCCGGCTCGACAAGCGCTATCGAGTTCCGGGAGCTGCCAGTCGACGATCCGAAGCAGAGGCGTCCGGACATCAGCCGCGCTCGGAGCCTTCTCGGATGGGAGCCAAAAGTAGCCCTGGAGGATGGCCTCGGCCGGACCCTGGAATACTTCCGGTCCGTCGTATGACCACACCCGAGCAGCTGAAGCAGTTCGTCCGCGATGTTCCCGGATACCCGCAGCCGGGCATCATCTTTCGCGACATCACACCGCTGCTGGGGCGCAAGGAGCTGTTCCGAGAGGTCGTCGACCTGATGTCGAAGAGCTGGAGCGATCAGCCGCCGGACCTCGTTGCTGCGATCGAAGCGCGAGGGTTTATACCCGGAGCAGCGATGGCGGTCAAGCTCAACGCCGGGTTCGTCCCGATCAGAAAGACTGGAAAACTTCCGTGGAAGACGATCAGCGAGGGCTACCAGCTCGAGTACGGGACCGACCAGCTCGAGGTCCATTCGGATGCGGTCACGCGGGGCCAGAGGGTCCTGATAGTCGATGATGTATTGGCGACGGGCGGCACCGCGGCGGCAGCGGTTCGCCTCATAAGCAAGCTCGGCGGCAATGTCATCGGTGTGCAAGTACTGATTGAGCTCGATGACCTGGGCGGGAGAAAGCGCCTGCCGGACGTGAGGGTGGTCAGCGAGATCCTCTATTAAGGCGATGTCATTTAAGGAGAAACAACGGATTTGAAAGTCAGCTCGAAGGGAAACGACGTCAAAGACTTGAACCTGGCTGCGCAGGGACAGGACCTCATCGACTGGGCTGCGCGTGAAATGCCTGTCTTGAGCTTGATCCGCGCGCGGTTCGCGAAGGAGCAGCCGCTCAAGGGACTGAAGCTGGCCGCATGCCTCCACGTGACCAGCGAGACGGCGAACCTGATGCTGACTCTCAAGGCGGGCGGCGCCGACGTCGTGCTGTGCGCGTCGAACCCGCTGTCCACCAACGATGCCGTCGCGGCCGCGCTCGCGTCGCAACACATGATCAGCACCTACGCGATTCGCGGCGAGGACAACGACACGTACTACAGCCACATCGAGGCAGTGCTCGATCACCGCCCGGTTATGACCATGGACGACGGCGCCGATTTGGTGTCGGTGCTGCACAAGTCGCGCCAGCACCAGCTTGACGACGTCATCGGCGGCACGGAGGAGACGACCACCGGCGTGGTCAGGCTTCGGGCCATGGCGGAGCGGGGCGTTCTGCGCTACCCGATCGTCGCAGTGAACGAGGCCGACACGAAGCACATGTTCGACAATCGCTACGGCACCGGCCAGTCGACCATCGACGGCATCATCCGCGCCACGAACGTGCTCCTCGCCGGCAAGACCTTTGTCATCGCCGGGTATGGGTGGGTCGGCCGGGGCCTGGCTTCAAGGGCAAAGGGCCATGGCGCCGACGTCGTCGTGACCGAGGTGGACTCCGTGAAGGCGCTCGAAGCGGCGATGGACGGGTTCAGGGTGATGACGATGGGGGAGGCCTCGCACGAGGGCGACATCTTTGTCACCGTCACCGGCGACGTCAACGTCATCGACCGCCACCACTTCGAGGCGATGAAGGACGGCGCCATCCTCGCCAACTCCGGGCATTTCAACTCGGAGATCAACTTGAAGGCGCTCGACGAGATGGCGACCGGCGTACGTCAGGTCCGGCCGTCGGTGCAGGAATACAAGCTGGCAGACGGCAGGCGGCTGCACGTTTTAGGCGAGGGACGCCTCATCAACCTGGCCGCTGCCGAGGGTCACCCCGCCGCTGTCATGGACATGAGCTTCGCGAACCAGGCGCTCTGCGCCGAGTACATGGCGAGGCACGCAAGCAAGCTCGAGAACAAGGTCTACGACGTGCCTGACGACATCGACGCCGAGGTCGCCCGCTTGAAGCTCAAGGCGATGGGCATCGAGATCGACACCCTGACCGAGGAGCAGCAGCGCTACCTCACGTCCTGGGAAGAGGGTACCTAGCCAACGTTCGGACCAGCTCGGCGCACGTGGGTGCTGGGCGGAGGCGGCGCCAGAGGCGCCGCGCAGGTCGGGGTGCTCAACGGGTTGCTGGAGGCAGGCCTCGAGCCGCCGGTTGCGGTCGTCGGAACCAGCGTTGGAGCGCTGAACGGGAGCGCCATCGCCGCGTACCCGTCGCTGGCCGGGATCATGATGCTGCGCGAGGTCTGGCTCTCCCGTCAGGCCCTCACCGTGTTCCAAGCCCATCCGCTGGGGGTCATCCTCTCGGGTCTCCGGCGCGACCAGCTCAGCGCGTTCCCGCAGGAGAACGTCCGCCGCCTGATCGACCGCGCCCAGGCGCTCACGGGCATGACGACGTTCGAGCAGCTCCGCGTCCCGCTCGCTATCGTCGCGACCGACCTCAACGCGGGCAAGCCGGTGGTCTTCCGCTCCGGCCTGCTGACCCCCGCCCTGCTGGCCTCGACCGCCATTCCCGGGCTTTTCCCCTCGGTCAAGATCGATGGTCGCGAACACCTGGACGGTGGCGTGGTCGACAACACGCCGCTCGATATCGCCATCGAGGATGGTGCTAAGGAGATCCTGGCGATCAGCCTCATGGGAGGGGGCGAGTACGAGGCCGCGCCTCACAGCCTGCCCGAGCTCATCGCCCGCACCCTGCAGCTGTCGCTGCACCACCAGATGCTCGCCGACTACGAGCGGCTGCGCGACCGGGCCAGGATCGTGGTCCTTTGCCCGATCACCGCGCCAACGGCGACGTGGGAGATGAAGCGGGAGCACATCGAGGGGGTGATCGAGTCGTCGCGGGCAGCGACGGCGGACCTACTGGCCAAACGGGGATCGAAGGCCCTACGGCACTCGGGAGTCCATTACCTGGACCTGCGCTAAAGCCGGCACGGACCTGGGTCGACCACTCGGGCACGAATGGCTCGATCACCGGCCGGGGATGCGACCAAATGTGCCCGAAGGCCCCTCGGGTTCACGCCCCGCGCCCCCGAAGGGGCGAGGGCTCTAAACTCTGCTCGTCCCAGAGGTATGAACCTGGCGCCTGGGGTCGGGCACGAGCGGCTGTCCGGCCTTGCCGGCGTGGGAGATTCAAAGGAGGACCCGAATATGTCCCGCGAGCCCGCGTTCAGCGTCTTCACGTCGGAGTCGGTCACCGAGGGCCACCCTGACAAGCTCGCCGACCAGATCTCAGACGCCATTCTCGACGCGATCCTGGCCAAGGATCCGCTCGCTCGGGTGGCGTGCGAGGCGGTGGTGACCACCGGCCTTGTGATCGTGGTCGGGGAGATCACAACCGACTGCTATGTCGACATTCCGCGGATCATCCGGCAGACGATCCGCGAGGTCGGCTACACGCGCGCCAAGTACGGGTTCGACGCCGAGACGTGCGGCGTCATCACCAGCATCGACGAGCAGTCGCCCGACATCGCTCAGGGCGTCGACGTGGGCGGCGCCGGTGACTCCGGAATGATGTTTGGCTACGCCTGCGACGAGACGCCCGAGCTCATGCCGCTCCCGATCACCCTTGCGCACCGGCTGGCGAGGCGGCTGGCCGAGGTCCGACGAAGCAAGACGCTCAGCTATCTGCGGCCCGATGGCAAGGTCCAGGTCACGGTTCGCTACGGCCCGGATGGCAAGGCCCTTGGGGTCGACAACGTCGTGCTCTCCGCTCAGCACCACGAAGAGGTCGAGACCGAGCAGCTTCGATCAGACATCGCTCAGCACGTGATCGATGCGGTGATTCCCGCAGAGCTTCGAGAGGGCGGGCTCCGCTCATACATCAACCCGACGGGGCGATTTGTCATCGGCGGGCCCGTGGCCGACGCAGGCCTCACGGGCCGCAAGATCATGGTCGACACCTACGGCGGCTACGCCCGCCATGGCGGCGGGTGCTTTTCCGGCAAGGACCCCACAAAGGTCGACCGAGCGGGTGCCTACGGCGCTCGGCACGTGGCCAAGACCATCGTCGCGTCCGGGCTGGCCAAGCGATGTGAGGTGCAGATCGCGTACGCGATCGGCGTCGTCAAACCGGTGGCGATCCGCGTCGACACCTTCGGCACGGGGACGGTGCCGGACACAACGCTCGCGACGGCGCTGAGCAAGCTGTTCGACCTGAGCCCATTGGGCATCATCAAGGAGCTCAACCTGCGGCGCCCGCTCTTCCGTGCGGCGGCCGTTTACGGCCATTTCGGCCGCACCGACATCGACGCACCCTGGGAATCGACAGCGCGGGCAAAGGAGCTCGCGGAAGAGGTCGGTTGACCCCCCGAGGTGCGCAGCGATCCGAACCGACGGTTGCCGTGATCCCGGCTGGAGGGGCGGGAACCCGGTTATGGCCGCGCTCGCGGCGCTCCACCCCCAAGCACGTTCTGCCGCTGGGGGGCACCGGCCGACCATTGTTACGCGACACCTACGATCGCGCCTCGAGGTTGGCGAGTGAGGTTTTCGTACTGACGGAGACCAGCCAGCGCGAAATCATCAAGAAGGTGCTTCCCGAGATCGACTCCGCCCACTTGATCCTGGAGCCGGCCGCCAGAGGGACCACCGCTGCGTTTGGACTGGCGGCGCTGACCTTGCGTGAGACTCACCCGGATGCGGTGATGCTCTTGCTGCCGGCCGACCATGTGGTAAGTGGTCGTGCGGGCATAGCGAAGGCCGTGCGGGCTGCGGTCCGCGCCGCGGCGACGACTGACAGCTTGGTGACCGTTGGCCTCAAGCCGAGGTTTCCTTCGACTGGGCTCGGGTACATCCACGCCCCTGGTCGCAGGACGGATGGTGTGCTTCGCGTCAAGCGCTTCACCGAGAAGCCAGACCTTGCGACAGCCCAGCGTTTCATCAAATCGGGGGGCTATTACTGGAACCTCGCGTGGTTCTCGTGGCGGCTGGACGTCTTTATTGACGAACTCGGCCTATACGCTCCTCGCCATCTGGCAGGCCTGCGGAAGGTGATGGCGGCGCGCGCCGAAGGCGACGAGGATGCGGCCGCCGCGATGTACAAAAGGTTGCCGGTCGAGGTGATCGACAGAAGCGTGATGGAGAAAACCCATCGCTTGCTCCTGGTCCCGGCTGACTTCGAGTGGGTGGACATCGGCAACTGGGCCGAGCTTCGCGACCGCGTGCGCGCTGACGTCCACGGCAACTCGGTCGAAGGCCAGTCGATTCTCATTGACACCACTGGAAGCCTCATCCTCGGATCCAGGCGCCTGGTGGCGACGATCGGTCTCGAAGACATGATCATCATCGACACCGAGGACGCGCTGCTGGTTTGCCCACGCTCACGAGCGCAGGACGTACGAAAGGTTGTGGACGCCCTCCGGCGTGCAGGTAAAAGCAGGTACTTGTAGTTAACCTTTGCGCGGGGGATGGCTGACTTGGCGCAGATCAAGTTCGGAACCGATGGCTGGCGGGGAATCGTTGCAGACGATTTCACCTTCGCCAATGTTCGCCGCGTCGCGCAAGGCACCGCTGAATACCTGCTCTCGCGAAAGGCGGATCCCGTGGCGATCGTGGGGTACGACTGCCGATTCGCGTCCGAAGAATTCGCTCGGGCGGTCGCCGATGTGTTTGCCGCCAACGGCGTCCGTAGCTTCATCTTCGACCGTCCCTCGCCGACACAGGTCGCATCGTGGACCGTCATCGACCGCAAGGCCACCGGCGCGGCGGTGATCACCGCAAGCCATAACCCATACCTCTTCAATGGAGTGAAGTACAAGCCAGAGACAGGTAGCTCAGCGCCGGCCAGCGTCATCGCGGACCTCGAGCAGCGCATCAATGCGGTGCAGGAGCCCCGAATGTCGGACAGCCACAAGACCGCCGGCCTCATTACTGTCTACGACCCTCGCCCTTCGTACTACGAGCAGGTTGGGCGAATGATCGACCTTGCCGTCATCAAGGGTGCCGGCCTCCGGATCGTCCACGAATGCATGTACGGATCCGGCTACAGGTACATCGCCGACCTGCTCGGCGGCGGGACCACGAGCGTCACCGAGCTGCACCACGAGCGCAATCCTTTCTTTGGCGGCGTCAACCCGGAGCCGATTCCACCCAACATCGACGCCGCGGTTGCCGTCATGCGGGCCGGAGGTGGCAATCACCTCTGCATATGCACCGACGGTGACGCAGACAGGGTTGGGATCATCGATGAGACAGGCCGCTTCATCACCCAACTGCAGGTTTTCGCGCTGCTTATGGTGTACCTGTTCGAAGTGAGGGGCATGGGCGGGCCTGTGGTCAAGACGATCAACATGACCTCGATGGCGGACAAGCTGGGAGCGGAGTTTGGCGCGGAGGTGTTCGAGGTTCCGGTGGGCTTCAAGAACATCGCGCCGAAGATGATGGAGTCCGACGCCGTGCTCGGCGGTGAGGAGTCCGGCGGCTACGCGATTCGGGGGCATATCCCGGAGCGAGACGGCATCCTGGTCGGGCTGCTGTTCGCTGACATGATCGTGCGATTGGGCAAGCCGCTCTCGCAGATCCTCGCCGACCTCGAGAGGCGGGTCGGGCCACACGCATACAGTCGCCATGACATCCACCTCCCGCGTGATACTTACGAGGTGGAGCGAAAGCGGATCCTCGACCTGCTGTCGGCGAACCAGCCCGCCGAGGTGGCGGGCGTCAAGGTGGCGCGTGTGCGGTCCGATGATGGTTTCAAGTTCTACCTCGAGGACGGCAGCTGGGTGCTGCTCCGGACCAGCGGCACAGAGCCGCTCGTTCGGGTCTATTCAGAGGCGGCGACGAACGCCAACGTCGAGGCGCGCTTGACCGCGATCGAAGACATCGTCGGGTTGAGGTCGCATGCCTGATTCGCCGAGGCCAGTCGACAGCACGCGAGTCGACAAGCCATGGGGCTACGAGCTGCGCTGGGCGGTGACGGACCGGTACCTCGGCAAGGTGCTGCATGTGAACAAGGGCGAGGCGCTTTCTCTCCAGTACCACGAGCGCAAGGACGAATGCCAGTACGTCGTCAAGGGCTGCGTCGACATCGAGCTCGGTGGGCCCGACGGCGCCCTGACCACCCATCGCATGCGCGCGGGCGACACCCTTCACATCACGCCGGGGACGCGCCACCGCATCACGGCGGTCGAGGACACGGACATCTTCGAGGTGTCGACGCCGGAGGGAGAGGACGTCGTGCGCCTCTCCGACCGCTATGGGCGTGCTCCAACGTAAGCCGCTGCCGGCGCTTAGACTTCCTCGCGTCGAATGAAGATCCCCCCTTCGCCTGAGAAGTCGGCTCCAGCGGCGACCGCGGTCCAGCTGGAGCGCGACCGCAGCTTCCTGCTCTTTGCGGGCGTGGTCCTGATGGGCCTCGCCCTTGCCTTCAAGTCGGAGCTTCTCGGTGAGGGCCAGGTATGGGTCCTGGCGCTGGGCCTGGTGGTGGTGGCCGCTCCCGCTCTGCTCGGCTACCTGCGCGGAGCCGAGGAATTCCCCAGGATCGAGCACTACATCCCGGTCGCGCTCGGGGCGATCACTCTGGCCGGGCTCGCGGGTGGGCACGACAGCGCTGGGCACCCGATAGTCGCAGAGCTCTGGAAGTACGGGGTCATCACCGCCGCCTTCGGCGCGGGTTTCGTGCTGTCAGCGAGGCTCGACTACCTGCGGCTGCGCGACGCCGAAAAACGCGGGCACATGATGGTGCAGGAGGCGCTCCTCATTCTCGTGCTGGCGGGGGCGTACCTGGTCGTGGTGACGATCCCCTTCAACATCCTCCTCAAGCTGCTGTGGATCTTCACCATCACGTTTCTGGCGTCATATCGCAGCTTCAGGATCAATGGGACGGCCATCGCGCCGCGGCGGGCGTTCATTTTTGCGCTGTTCGTGGGTCAGGTCGTCATGTTCCTGGCCTGGGCGATCCTCGCCCTCTCCATCTACCTGAACTTGAACGAGGGCACCTTCGCGGTCATGCTGCTGTTCGCCTGGTACATCAACCGCGGCCTGGTCAGGCACACGGTCGAGGACAGCTTCACGCGCAACGTGGTGGTCGAGTACGGCGCGTTTGCCGCCTTCCTGATTTTCCTGTTCGTCTCGAGCTACCAACCCGGGCGCTAGCGGCCGGTCACGTCCTGTGTCAGATGCCCAGGTAGGCGGTCTGTACTGCTTCGGATTCGAGCAGTTCCTTGCCGGTGCCGGTCTGGACGATGACGCCGGTCTCCAGGACATAGCCGCGATGGGCCACCTCGAGCGCCTTGTGCGCGTTCTGCTCGACCAGCAGGACTGGCGTGCCCTGGGAGTTGATCTCGCGAATGATGGTGAATATCGTCTCCACCAGAATTGGCGCCAAGCCCAATGACGGTTCGTCGAGCATCAGCAGCTTGGGCCGCGCCATCAGAGCGCGACCGATGGCGAGCATCTGCTGCTCGCCGCCCGATAGAGTTCCGGCAAGCTGGGTGGACCGCTCCTTAAGGCGGGGAAACAGGCCAAAGCTTCTTTCGACGTCGGCACTGATGCCTGCGCGGTCGCGGCGCGTATAGGCGCCCATCAGCAAATTCTCGTGAACGCTCATCCGCGGAAACAACCGCCTACCCTCCGGAGCCAGGCATAATCCCCGGCGAACTATCGCTTCAGCCGGGCGGCCGGTCGTCTCCTGGCCATCGAAAACGATCCGGCCCGCGACGGGTCGCATAACGCCGGCGAGAGTCCGAACCGTGGTGGACTTGCCAGCTCCGTTGGCTCCGATCAAGGTGACGATCTCGTTCCGACCAACCGTCAGGCTCACGCCGCGCAGGGCGGTGATTTTGCCGTACGCGACCTCCAGCCCGGTGACCTCCAGGAAGGGCGCCGACGGGTCCTCAGTCATGCGCCCTTTCCAAGGTATGCCTCGATCACTCGGGTGTTGCTCCGAACCTGGCTGGGTGTGCCCTCGGCGATCTTCTCGCCATGGTCGAGGACGGCGATCCGGTCGGAGATCCCCATCACGACCTTCATGTCGTGCTCGATCAGGAAAAGCGTCACTCCGCGCGCTCTGATGGCGCGGATCAATTCACCCAGACCGGCCTTCTCCTGTGGATTGGTACCCGCGGCCGGCTCATCCAGGAGAAGTAGGCGCGGCTCGCTGGCGAGGGCGCGCGCGATCTCCAGCCTGCGCTGCATTCCGTATGGCAGGTTGCGCGCAAGGTCATTGTCACGGCGTTGCAAGCCAACGAATTTCAAGGTTTCGCGTGCCTTCGCAACTGCGTCCTTTTCTTCAGCGCGCTCAGCTCGCGTGCGAAGCACCGACATCCAGTACGGAGTGTGAAGGCGGCTGTGGCGGCCGACCAGGACATTGTCGAGCACGGTCATGTTGTTGAACAGCCGGATGTTCTGAAACGTCCTTGCGATCCCCAGCTGCGCCAGGCGGTGTGGTGGCAGCCCCGAGATGATCCGCCCTGCGAACTGAATGGTTCCCGACGTCGGGACGTCGAGGCCCGTGATGAGGTTGAAGGCAGTGGTCTTGCCCGCGCCGTTCGGTCCAATCAGGCTGAAGATCTCGCCTTCGTCCACCGCGATGTCGAGTTTGTCGACGGCGATCAGGCCACCGAACTGCTTTCGTACGCTCGAGAGAACCAGGATCGGCTGTTGATCCGCGGTCATGCCGGCGCCGTGCTCGGGGGTGGTGGAGCGCCGGTGAGCGATGGATCCTCGTCGACCTCCGCAAGCTCATGCGCGCGCTGAGTGCTCGGAAGGAAGCCCTGTGGGCGCAACGTGATTAGGATCACGAGGAGGGCGCCGAATATCAGGATGCGTAGGTAGAGCAGCTGGGTGGTCAGGAAGTAGATTGCTCCGATCACCACCGCGCCCAGGACAGACCCCGGGATGCTGCCCATGCCGCCGGCTACGACCATACAGAGCACCAGGATCGAAACGAACAGCTGAAAGGAGTCCGGTGCGATGAGGTGTTGTCCCGCCGCATAGACCGCCCCGGCCATGCCGCCGAAGAAACCACCGGATGCATAAGCCAGAAGCTTCAAGTTGCGCGTGTGGACGCCGGCCATCTGGGCCGCGGTCTCGTCCTCGCGTATCGCCGCCCACGCCCTGCCCACTCGCGAGCGTTCCAGGCGCGTGACGAAAAAGACTGTGATCAGGATCAGGATCAGGACCAGGTAGTAGTAGTTCAGGAATGGGGGGATGTGGAACGGACCGATGTAGTTGTTGGGGTTGCCGAAGCTGTAGTTGCCGATCCAGACCGGGTCGATGTTGATCAGGCCATTTGGGCCGTTGGTGATGTTGATCGGTTGGTCCAGGTTGTTGGCGAAGATGCGGGTGATCTCGCCAAATCCAAGCGTCACGATCGCCAGGTAGTCCCCGCGCAGGCGCAGGGTGGGGATGCCGATCAAGACCCCGAACAACGCCGCCGTGCAACCGGCTATCGGCATCAATAGCAGCATCGAGATGTGATATCCGGGTGTAGGGTCCGCGCCGACTGGCGGCACCAGGAAGTAGAGAGTCTGGTGGGTGATCTCGTAGAGCTGTGGTGAGGCGAACAGGCCGTACATGTAGGCTCCAACCGCGAAGAAGGCGACATAGCCGAGGTCGAGCAGTCCAGTGAAGCCGACGACGATGTTGAGGCCGATGGCGAGGAGGACATACAGCTCGATGCTGTAGGTCACAGTAAGAAGGTAGCCGCCGGTCAGCAGTTCGAACAGTGGCAGCGTCAGACCGATTCCAACGAGCACGTACCGGTTGCGCAACGCCGTGGACGTGCCCTTGCCCGCAAAGCGGAACGGCGCGCCAAGCTGGGGAGGTATTCGTCCGCGAAGCAACCGCGCCGAGAAATAGACGGCTGTGCCCAGAAGTGCCTGCCACGCGAGGATCGCAAATGGTTGGTCTCCAAAGGGGCCGTGTAACGCGGCGACGAGAAAGTCGACGATGCTCATGCCCGCTGGCTCACTCGCTCACGGATGATGCCTGAAGGGCGGAACACCAGCATCAGGATCAAGAACGCAAATGCGAATACGTTTTGGTACGAGGAAGACAGGATGCCGCAGCTGATGTTGCTGATGTATGCGGCGCCGAACGATTCAGCGAGGCCGAGCAGGAAGCCTCCGAGCATCGCGCCCGGAATGTTGCCAATGCCGCCGATCACTGCCGCCGTGAACGCCTTGAGGCCTGCAATAAAGCCGATCGTTTGGTTTGTCGAGTAGTTGAGCATCCAGAGCAGGGCTGCCACGCCGGCCAGGGCTGAGCCGATGATGAATGTGAACGAGATCACGCGGTCCATGTTTACGCCCATCAGCTCGGCCGCCTCACGGTCCTGCGCGACGGCTCGCATCCCACGGCCCAACAACGTCCTTCGCACGATCAGTTGCAGGACGAACATCATCACGACCGATGAGACCAACATGAGGATCTGGACGTAACCGATGCTTACGTCGCTGTACAGGAGGATGCCGCCGGGGATGAGGTTGGGCAACGTGAAGTCGCGTGACGAGACGTAGGTCGCGACCCAAGCTTCGATGAAAAAGCTGACTCCGATCGCGCTGATAAGCGGCGCCAGGCGAGGCGCGCGCCGCAACGGCCTGTAGGCCACCTTCTCGATGGCAAAGCCCAGGGCCGCGCACAGGGCCATGGCCGCGATCATTGCCACAAGGAGCACCGGAACGATCAACGTCAGGGAAGCCCCGGAGAGAGTGAAGCGGTCGGTCACCCCAAGGATGACGAACGTGCCGACCATGAAGACATCGCCATGTGCAAAGTTGATCAGCTCGAGAACGCCGTAGACCATGCTGTAGCCGAGCGCGATGAGGGCGTAGATGCTGCCGAGCGTTAGGCCGTTGATGAGTTGCTGAAGAATGCCCTCGGGGGTCAGGCCGGAACTGAGCAAGTTCAGGCAGTTCTGCATCTGGGCGATGACTCTAAGCGATCAGAGCCTCCAAGCGACAAAGAAAAGAAGGGCAGGCGAGGTGCCTGCCCTTCTCAAGCTCGTTTACGAACTGCTAGGCGTTGACCGTGACCGCCTTGACTGGCTGCCAGTCGGCGCCCACGACCTTGTAGATCGTGAAAATGCCCTCGGTGACGTCACCGTTGGCGTTGAACGTGTAGGTCTGCGCGATACCTACGAAGCCCTTGGTTGCGGAGACCCCGGCGAGGATGCCCGCCTTGGTGCCACCGTTGCTCTTGACGGCCGCGAGGATCATGTTGGTCGCGTCGTAAGCCTGCGGCGCGTACTGGAAGACGTCAATGCCGAACTTCGCCTTGAAGTCGGCTGCGAACTTGGCGTAGCCGGTCATCAGGCTGTGGGCCGGACCCGCGTTTGACGCGAAGTTGCCCACCGCGTCGGTACCGGCGAGCTTGACGTAGTCGGAGTCCTGGCAGCCGTCACCCATCACGATGGGAACGGTGATGCCAAGCTTTCGCGCCTGCTGGGTCAGCGGACCGGCCTGCGCCGAGTAGCCACCGAAGAAGATCACGTCAGGGTGCTTGCCCTTGATCGTGGTCAGCTGAGCTGTGAAGTCGCTTGTGGTTGCGTCAACGTGCTCGCGGTCCACAACTGTGGCGCCGTCCTTGGTCACCTGGCTGTTCACCTGGTCCGCCAGGCCCTGGCCGTAGGTGCTCTTGTCGTCCATGACTGCGACGTTCTTGCAACCGAGGGTGGTGACGATGAAGTCGCCGTCCGCTGGGCCCTGCTGGTCGTCACGACCGACGACGCGGAACGCAGTCTTGTAACCCTGCGAGGTGTACTTCGGGTTGGTCGCGGACGGTGAGATCTGAGTGATCCCGTTGTCGCTGAAGATCTTCGACTCCGCGATGGTCGCGGCTGAGAAGATTCCGCCGATCACGGCGACGACACCGTCGTCGACGAGCTTCTGGGCGGCCTGGACGCCCTGTGTGGCGTCCGCGTTGTCGTCCTGGGCGTCTAGCGCGAACGTGTACTTGGTGCCGTTATAGGTGACACCGCCTGCAGCGTTCGCCTGGTCGATCGCCAGTTGCGCGCCGTCCTTCGCGTCAATGCCGTAGTTCTGGTACTTGCCGGCCAGCATGCCGACGAACCCGATCTTGAGTACCGGATCGCCGCTTGTCGTCGCGGGCCGAGTTGCCAGCTGCGGAAGTACAGCCGAGGTGAGCGTGACGTTGCTCGCCGAGCCGACTGTGCTGAGGTTGGTGCAGCCCGCAGCGGCGGTTGGCGTCGTACCTCCACAGCCGACAGCGACGGCGGCGACCACCAATGAAAGGACTACAAGTCCTACTCGAGCTCGAACCATTTGGTTCCCCCTTGTGTCTTGCTGGAGGCAACGCTAAATCCGGACAGCCGGACGCCTCCATCACCCGCCGCCCTCTTCCCAATCCTCACGATCGGGGCGAGAGTGCGCCGACGACGAGTGCGGCCACATGGGGTGGCCGAACCACTACTCCAGTCGGAGACTATACCGCCTGCAACTCAGCTTTCAAGGGTCGGCGGGTCAATAGGGGAGCTTGGCGGTGTAATCGACGGCACCGACCCAGGGCCAGGGCGCGGCGGGGTCGGCGCTCTGGGCCTCGTAGATGGAGACAATCCGCTGGGTCGTGTCGCCTGCGGCGTCGAATCCGAAGGTGCCAGTGATGCCTGCGAAAGCCTTGGTGGCGGCCAGATTTGTCACCACGTCCGCTCGGGCGGGCAGCTTGCCGCCCGCGCCTTTGATTGCCTTGTCGATGGCGTCGTACAGGACGGCGGTGGCGTCATAGGCCAGCATCGTGTACGGGCCGTAATCGGCTGGGTGCGGATAGGCCGCTTTGAACGCCGCGATCGCGGCTTTGGCATCCGGCACCTGCTCGGGGTCGATCGAAGGCACTGTGCCGTAGATCCCTTTCGCGCTGGGTCCTGCATCCCGCACGCACGCCGGGTCCTCTGCGATCCCGTCTCCACCGATATACGGTGCGGCGGCTCCGAACACAGCGGCCACCTGGGTACGGAGCGAACAGCCATGGTTGGCGGTGACACCGCCGAAATAGACCCCCTGAGCTCCGTCCTTCTTCGCCTTGTTGAAGAACGCGGTGAGGTCCGGAGTGGCGGCCGGCACGAAGTCCTGGTACAGGACGACCAGACCTCCCAGCTTGTTGAACCGCGTGCGAAAGCCGCTGGCCAGAGCCTGGCCGTATGCCTCGTGGTCGGAGAGGACGGCGACGCGGAGGAGGTGCAGGTTCTTGTAGCCGTAGTCGGCCGCGGCGGCGCCCTGAAGGTCGTTGGTGGTGGCGAGCCGGAAGAAGTTGTTCACCCTGGTTGGCCTCAGGTCGGCGGGCAGGGGCAGGCTGACCTCGTTGCAGCCGACGGCCTGATGCGTTGGACTGAGACCCGCGGGCACGAACGCAGGCTTGGTCAGGCATTGATCGTTCGCCGACGGGCTGATCATCGCCAGGTACGCCTGGTTCGCGGGCGGGATGGCAGCCCGGGCCACGTTCGAGTCGAAGGGTCCGATGACGCCCATCACGAGGGGGTCGCCGACAAATGCCGCGATGTTCTTGGCTCCGACCTTTGGGTCGTGGATGCCCTTTACCGAATCGTCAAGGGCGCTCACCGCAACATTGAAGCCGTCGAGCTTGGGGTGTTGACGCACAAAGAAACGCACCCCGTTGAGCGTCGGGGTGCCGGCCCGGCCCTCAGTGCCCGACAGCGGCATGTCGACGCCGATCTTGATGCCGGCCTTCGGACCGGAGTCGCCGCCCGAGCAGGCAGCAAGCGGCAGCAGGCTCAGAGCTCCAATCCAGGCGATCGACCTCAGAACACGTGGCACCGCCGAGATTGTCGCCGCAGGTGCGCCCAAGGTGTCGCTTGCCGGTAGAACTTATACTCGTGGTTCCTCTCAGCCGGAGTCATTAGGAGCGCCCGTTGAAGACCGAGTCCACAGAGCACCTCAAGCCCCGATCCCAATATGGGGACGACGCCGTTCAGCTAGCCATCGCCGGTAAGTGGGATGAGGCGGCGAAGCTCAACAAGTTCATCATCGAGAGCTTCGGCACCGACGAAGAGACGCAGAACCGCCTGGGCAAGGCGCTGTCGGAGCTCGGCAAGCTGAAGGACGCGAAGGCCGCGTACGAGGTCGCCCTCAAGCTCAACCCGATGAACTCGATCGCAAAGAAGAACGCGGCGCGCATCAACGCGCTGCTCCACCAGAAGGAAGGCCTGAAGGTCGGTGGTACCAAGGTCGACCTCAATCTCTTCGTCGAAGAGATGGGAAAAACGGTCATCACCACCCTCGAGAATCCTCCCGGGTCGGACATCTGCTCGCGAGTCGCGGCGGGCGATGTTGCGGAGCTGAGGATCGATGGCGACGGCGTCGTCGCCGAGACCTCCCGCGGAGTCAAGCTCGGCCTGCTCGAGGCGAAGCTCGCACGGCGCTTGATCAAGTTCATGCGGGGCGGCAACCGCTACCAGGCGGGAGTCATGTCGTGCGAGGGCACCGCGGTGAAGCTCATCGTGCGCGAGACCTACCAGGACCCGAAGTTCGCCGGCAAGCCGAGCTTTCCGATGCGGCGCAAGCGCGAAGTCGAGTTCCGCCCTTACACCAAGGAGAGCCTGCTCGCTCGCGAGGTCGAGATCTTTGCGGGTGAGGACGATGAGGAGACCAGCTCCGATGCCGTCGTCGAGGGCGGGGAGATCGAAGAGGGCATGCACGCGGTCGACGACGATGCCGAGCCGCTGGACTTCGTCGAGAGCACTGACGAGGACAAAGATGACGGGGACGACGACGATGACAGCTGAACGACGGTCAGTGGCCCGAGCCCGGAGGTCTCTTCACCGACCGTAGTCGTGAGTCGAAACTAATTCCGGCGCTCGGCGGCGTCCCCGGGTTCCGCGACCTCCTTCCCAATGAAGCAGAGGTGTTGCGCGAAGCCCAGGAATCGGTTCTCGGCGAGATGCGGCGCTGGGGTTACCGCCACATCATCACCCCGATGGTCGAGAGCACCGACGTGCTCGAGCTCGGCCTCGGCCCTGAGCAGCGCCGGCGCCTCTTCAAGTTCACCGACGCGCGCGGCGAGGTCGTCGCGCTCGTGAGCGAGCGCACTGTCCCGGTGGCGCGAGTGGTCGCCGGCAAGTTGAGGTCGGCGCCGCTGCCGATGCGCCTCTGCTACGCGGGCCCGGTTCTCTCGACCGACGAGGGACGTTTTCAGCAGAGGCGAGAGACCTACCAGGTGGGGGCAGAGCTGGTAGGAGCGTCGGGGGTAGTGGCCGACGCCGAGGTCATCGCACTTGCCGCGCGCTGTCTCGAGGCCACGGGCCTGCGCCGCTACCAGGTTGATGTCGGCCACTCCGAGTTCTTCCACGGGATCATGGAGGCCGTCAAGCTCCCGGCCGAGGTGAAGGCCGGCGTCCGCAGCGCTCTGGCGGCGCGGGACTTCGTCGCCCTCGAGGAGCTGCTCAGCCGCACGACTCTTCGTTCCGCCGAGCACGAGCTGCTGCTTCGCTTTCCCGCGCTGCGAGGCGGCTCGGAGATTCTGAAGGCGGCGGGTGGCCTGGTTCGCAACCGCCGCTCAGAGCGAGCGCTCTCGGAGCTCGGCCGCGTCCTGGAGCTGCT
>DATCPW010000044.1:0-4257 GCA_036569865.1 Candidatus Dormiibacterota bacterium | reverse complement strand
GACCAGCCGGTACTTCTCAGGCAGTCGTTGCGACACGGCCCACACCTGGCGGCGAAGCTCGTTCGACTCCTGGACCTGGACGGGATCGAAGCTGCGGGAGGTGGATGGCAGGCCTGCAAGGAGATCCGTGTCGTCATCGTCGCCGCTATCCACCCTGAGGTCTCGCTGCCGGCGCCGCAGCTCGTCGAAGCACAGGTTCCGGGCCACCGTGTGTACCCACCCGCCAAAGTTGAACGAGTCGTCGACGCGATCCATCATCCGGAGCGCCTTCATGAAGGTCTCCTGGGCTATGTCCTCAGCCAGCAATGCGTCTCCCAGCTTTCGCCGGACAAGCCGGTAGATCGAGGCTACATATCGCCTGTGGAGCTCCTCGAAAGCATGGATATCGCCGTTGCGATAGGCCCTTACGAGGTCGACGTCCGAGGGCTCGATGCCCTCCATGGACGTGCTTTCAGCGTCGTCGGTCACTCTTGGGTCTCAACAGCTCTCTAACGGCGAGCGCGGCCGCACGGGTCAGTGCCGGTCTTGCGTCGTGCATCAAGTCCTGCAGATTGTCGCCCTCTTGCGCGAGACTCGCCACTGAGCTGAAGCCCTTGGTGAGCAGCGCCTCCCAGCCCGCGCCCCTGGTTCCGGCGATGAGAACTGTCGGCACCCCCGCCGCCTGGGCGCGGTGTGCGACCTCGCCAGGCGCCTTGCCGTAGGCCGTCTGGCCGTCTGCCCGGCCCTCGCCGGTGATCACGAGCTGCGTGCCTGGAAGGGCTCGATCGAAGCCGCTCGCGTCGACCACGAGAGCCGCCCCGGAAACAAGCTCGGCGTCGAGGAAGGCCATCAGCCCGGCGCCCGTACCGCCTGCGGCACCGGCTCCAGGGATGTCTGCTACTCGCTTGCCGTACTGCCGCTCGATCACGTCCGCGAGGTGCCCAAGCGCCCGATCGAGCAGCCTGACTGCCACGGGATCGGCCCCCTTTTGCGGCCCGTACACGGCACTCGCGCCCTCTGGACCGGTCAGCGGATTGGTGACGTCGCATGCCACCTTCACCTTCACCGATCGCCAGCCAGCGTTCACTTTGGAGTCGTCGATCCGATCGAGTCGAAGCAATGCGGCGCCCCCGCGTGGCAGATCGCGCCCCGCGGCGTCGAGGAACCGGTAACCCAGCGCCATGGCCATCCCGGCGCCACCATCGTTGGTGGCCGAGCTGCCGATCCCGGCGATCACCGATTTCGCCCCTGCCTTCCTGGCCGCCTCGAGGAGCTGGCCGAAGCCGTAGGTCGAGGTCTTGCGGGGGTCGCGCAGCGCCGGCGACACCAGCACGTACCCACTGGCCGAAGCGAGCTCGACCACCGCAGTCTTGCCGCCGTCGATCAGCCCATACGACGCCACCACTGGATCTCCAAGCGGACCCTCGACGTTGACCCATTCGTAAGTTCCGCGGTGGGCGGAGACCAGCGCCTCGACAGTGCCTTCACCGCCATCTGCGACCGGGATCTCCACTACCTCGGCGTCGGGGTATACCTCACGCACACCGCGGGCGATCGCCTTCGCCGCCTGCGTGGCCGACAGGCTGCCTTTGAAGGAGTTGGGCGCCACGATGATCTTCATCCCGGTTTTGTGGTCCAGGACCTAGTAGACGGGGATCGTCCAGTCCTTGTATTTCGGGGTTTCCCCGCGAACAGCGCCGAAGTAGATGTTCTGGAGCTCCTGGGTGAACTCTCCGACCTTCCCGTTGCCCACGGTCCTGCGGTCGACCTCGATCACCGGCGCGACCTGGGCGCCTGTGCCGCAGAGCAACAGCTCATCGCAGGTGTACAGCTCTGTCCGGTCGATGCTCCTTTCGACGACCGGCAGACCCAGCTCGTCCTTGATCAGACCGATGATCAAGGTCCGCGTGATGCCTTCGAGAATGTCATCCGTCACCGGCGGCGTTACGACGGCGCCGTCTTTGATCATGAACAGGTTCTCGGCCGAGCCCTCGGAAACGTGGCCGTCGATCGTCAGCACTATCGCCTCGTCAAAGCCGGCCTCGTTGGCCTCGGACTTCGCGAGCGCCGACTGCGCGTATGAACCGGTGATCTTGGCTCGGGCGGGGAGCGATTGGTCCGGTACGCGACGCCACGTGCTGACCATGCAACGCAGGCCGCCCTCGATCTCGACGTAGTTGCCAAACGGAATCGCATAGATAAGGAAGCTGTGCTCGATGTTGTGGAGGCGGACGCCAATCTCCTCGCTCGCCGTGAACAGGAGAGGCCGAATGTAGACGTCCGACTTGAACTGGTTGCGCCGGAGCACCTCGAGGGTGATGTTGACCAGCTCCTCCGTCGAGTGCGGAAGCTTGAACCGCATGACGTTCGCGGAACGGCGCATGCGGTCGTAGTGCGCGGGAGCTTCGAGGAGGTACAGCTGCTCCTTCTTCCCATTCCAGTACGCGCGGATGCCCTCGAAGACACCCGTGCCGTAGTGGAGGGCGTGCGTCATGAGCCCGAGCTTGATGTCGTGGTAGCGGCCGTACTCGCCGTTGTAGTAAACCCACGTGTTCGGATGGACCGCCGGTTTCTTGGTCGCCGCCTTTGATTTGGTCTCCACGCTCATCTCAGCCCTAGTGTAAGTCGCCTCTGGGCGGTCCACATGGCCCCTGGATTCGGTGGAACCTGCCCCATTTCTGTTATGAATCGGGGCGTGACGCTGTACGGCATCATCGCCGACCTCCGCCGGGAACATCCGACACCTGCCGCGATGCAGACCCTCGATATGGTGGTGGCGGAGCTGGGGCGCACCCGCGACAACCTCAAAGAGGCGGTCGAGGCGCTCAGCACCAAGTCGCTTCCGCCTGGAGGCAAAGAGGTGCTCGACGAGCTGGTCGAGCGGGCTCGCCAGGCGGAGGTCTATGACCTCGACTACGGAGAGGACCCTTACGACCGGCCCCCAGCAGAGCCCCTCGACGAAGGCACGCTGGGTATCGGGATCCTTCTGGGCGTGACCTCATTGGTCGGTATCGTTCTCGCCGCGCTGGCTGTGTACGCCGGGATCAACGCGATCTTGCACACAACCTAAGGTCACCGGGTGCCTGAGTTCTCGTTCGACGTCGTCTCGGAGTTCGACTCGGTCGAGCTGACCAATGCGCTCGACCAGGCGCGCCGCGAGGTCGGCACGCGCTTCGATTTCAAAGACACCGGGACGATCTACGACCAGTCCGGGCAGACGATCCTCATCGAGTCCGCGAGCGAGGACCGCGCCAAGGCAGCCCTCCAGGTGCTTCGTGAGAAGGCTGCACGCCGCCAGCTTTCGCCAAAGCTGCTTAAGCCTGGCGAGCCGAAGAGCGTTGGCAAGGGTCGCGGCCAGATCGAGGTCCAGCTCAACGCAGGCATCACCGACGACATCGCGCGCGACCTGCGCAAGAAGATTCAGAACACCACGCCCAAGGTCCAGGTGCGGATCCAGGGCGATCAGCTGCGTGTCGTCAGCAAGGACAAGGACTCGCTGCAGCTCGTGATCAAAGCTCTTCGCGAGGCGGAGGACATACCAGTCCCGCTGCAGTTCACCAACTACCGCTAGGAACCCGGAAGGTTCGAACCCCTCGTGGGGCAACATAAGGGCAGTGCTCGTCATTCCTGCCATCGACATCCTGGGCGGCCGCTGCGTTCGGCTTGTGCGCGGCGACTATGCCAATCCGACCGTGTACTCGGACGATCCCGCTGACGTGGCCGCGAGCTTTGCTGAAGCCGGGGCAGAGCGCATTCATGTCGTCGACCTTGACGGCGCGCGGGGCCTCGGTGATAACCACGCGGCGATCGAGGCGATTGTCCGGCGCAACGATGTGAAGGTGCAGGTGGCGGGCGGCGTGCGAACCGAAGCCCAGCTCGACAAATTGCTTGCTCTAGGCGCGCATGCAGTCGTCATGGGCACGGCAGCGGTCCGAGAGCCGAGGCTGCTCGAGCGGTGTGCAAGGAAGCACACAGGTCAGGTGCTTGCGGCTCTGGACGTGCGAGATGATCAGCCGGCGGTCCATGGGTGGACCGAAAGCGAGCCCTTGAAGATGGGAAGCCTGCTCGCGCGCTGGGACGTCCTGCCGCTGGCCGGCGTGATCTTCACGAGCATTGCGAGGGACGGAACCCTCGAAGGGCCGGACCTGAAGACGCTGAAGCGCGTGCGCGCGATGACAGGCTTGCCCATTCAATACTCGGGTGGGGTTTCCTCGATCGAGGAGGTGCACGCAGCAGTGGCGGCAGGGGCCGCAGCGGTGATCCTGGGCAAGGCCCTGT
>DATCPW010000043.1:0-9382 GCA_036569865.1 Candidatus Dormiibacterota bacterium | reverse complement strand
GTCCAGGGAGTACCACCTCGTGAGGCTCGGGGCGGAGTTCAGCCCGGAGGGCAGGAAGCAAGCTGTCGAATACACGACAGCCCAGGTGGGCCAGGCATTCGGGTTCCTCGCGCTGGCTGGAGCGGCGCTCTTCCTCTTGTTTGGTTGGCCCCTCCGGCTCATGCGCCGGAACCACCAGATCTGCTCAGGCCTCGTCGTCAGGGCTCTGCAAAGAGGCGGCCTGCTTCAGGACGCCGACCCGGCCCTGATGTTGCCGGCCGACCTGGCCAAGATTTACGACGTTCGGCCGTGAAACGAAAGCGACCCGGCACAGCGGTGAGCCCAACGCCAGATTCCAATAAGTCCGTCGGCCGGCCGCCGTTCATCCAGCTCGATTACCTCTACGTGCCCAGCGCGGATGTGGCGAAAGACCTCGAGACATTCACCGGCGTGCTCGGAGGCGAGGTCGCCTTCGCGGTCGAGGGGATGGGGGCGCGGGTCGCGATGGTCGGCCTCACCCATGGCCCGCCACACGTCTTGCTCACCGACCACTTCCTCGGCCTTCGAGATTTCTGACCGCTTGACGCTGCTTTAATAACCGGGGAGACCATGAGGGCCTACATGTTCATCAACGCATTGCACGGGCAGTCGCTGAACCTGACCAAGACGATCAGGGACGTCCCCGGCGTGCATGCGGCGGACGCGATCACAGGCGATTACGACGTCGTCGCTTCGATCGAGGCCCGGGACCTGGCTCAGCTTCGGGAGATCCTGGCCGGCGTCCAGGCCATCGCCGGGGTCATCAAGACGACCACCTGCATGGTGCTCGCCGACTGAAGCCTGGCCTACTGGTTGTGGGTGAGCGACTGGACAAAAGGGAGCGTTTCCAGGCACCATAGGCGGACGATGAGCTCGGATCGACGATCCGGCCAGCTGCTCCTTACGTAGGCGAGCGCCCCGGCGGGTGCTCGCGAGACCTCCTGCGTCTAGTCGACCCAGGAGGTCTTTCATTTTTCCCAGACCAGACCAAAGCCAGAGGAATCCCAAAGAACGATGAAGCGAATGCCAATACGAAAATACCGGCCCTTCCCTCCTGTCGACCTGCCCGACAGACGCTGGCCCGAGACTGCGATCACCGCCGCCCCAGTGTGGTGCAGCGTCGACCTTCGCGACGGCAATCAGGCGCTCATCGACCCGATGGACGTGAGCCGGAAGAGGCGGCTCTTCGAGGTGCTGGTCAGGATGGGCTTCAAGGAGATCGAGGTCGGATTCCCGTCCTCCTCGCAGCCCGACTTTGACTTCGTGCGGCTGCTCATCGAGGAGCATCTGATTCCCGACGACGTCACGATCCAGGTGCTGACCCAGTCCAGGGATGAGCTCATAGAGCGAACTTTCGAGAGCGTCGGCGGCGCGCGTCGAGCCATCGTGCACCTTTACAACTCGACGTCCGCGTTGCAGCGCAGGGTGGTGTTCGGCCTCGACCGGGAGGGCATCATCGCGATCGCAGTCCGCGGCGCGGAGCTGATCAAGCGGTTGGCCTCGGACCAGCGGTCGACGGAGTTCGTCTTCGAATACTCGCCCGAGAGCTTCACGGGAACCGAGCTGGACTTTGCCAAGGAGATCTCCGAGGCGGTGATCGATGTCTGGCAGCCGACGCCCGACCAGAAGATGATCCTGAACCTTCCGGCCACCGTCGAGATGAGCACGCCCAACATCTACGCGGACCAGATCGAGTGGTGCCACCGAAACATCAAATCGCGTGACAGCTTCGTTTTGAGCGTGCATCCGCATAACGATCGCGGTGCCGCCGTGGCCGCCACCGAGCTGGCCCTGATGGCGGGCGCGGAGCGTGTCGAAGGGACCCTCTTCGGCAACGGCGAGCGGACCGGCAACGTCGACCTGATCACATTGGCGTTGAACCTGTTCAGCCAGGGCGTCGAGCCCGAGCTCGACATCTCAAACATCGACGACCTTCGGCGCGTCGTGGAGGCGTGCAACCAGCTGCCAGTCCATCCACGACATCCGTACGCGGGCGACCTCGTGTACACGGCCTTCTCCGGTTCACACCAGGACGCGATCAAGAAGGGCATGGAAGCCCTCGCCGCATCCAAGGACGAGGTCTGGGAGGTTCCGTACCTGCCGATAGACCCCCATGACGTCGGCCGCACGTACGAGGCGATCATCCGGGTCAACAGCCAGTCCGGGAAAGGCGGGGTCGCCTACATCCTCCAGAACGACTATCACCTGGACCTTCCGCGCCGCCTGCAGATCGAGTTCATGAAGGTGATCCAGGGCATCACCGACACCACGGGCAAGGAGATCACTCCCGAGGAGATCTGGCGCGCCTTCGAGATCACCTACCTCGGCCCCAAGGCCGCGCTCGAGCTTGTCGAAACCGACACCAGCGACCACGCCGGCACCGGGTCGGACGGCACCAAGCTGCAAGCGGTGATCCAAACGGATGGGGAGCAGCGGACGATAGTGGGCACTGGGAACGGTCCCATCGCAGCCCTGACCGATGCGCTTGCTCGCGAGTGTGGGATCAAGGTCCAGGTGGTCGACTACGTCGAGCACGCAGTCGGCGCAGGCTCCGACGCCATGGCGGTCGCATACATCGAGGCGGCCGGCGACCATGGCGCCGCCGTCTGGGGAGTGGGACTCCACTCCAACATCCTCACCGCGTCGCTGAGGGCTGTCGTAAGCGCAGCCAACAGGCTTCCCAAAAAGGCCGGCGCCGCCTCCGTTCAATACGCCGGCAGCTCGAGCGAACAACAGAAAACAAGGAGAAAACCGTGAGCACCGCCACCACCCGCCGCACCGGCACCGCACTGGAGCAGTCCAGTGGCAACTTCGCGCTTATCGACACGCTGAGGAAGTGGGGAATCACCTTCTTCTCGGGTGTGAACGGCGGCGGCCTCATACACGTCGCGAAGCACCTCGAGCCGCTGCTCGGCCTCGAGCAGATCGGCGATGGCAGGCCCCGCATGCAGACGATGGGGGAGTACGTCGCCGGCTTCGTTCCTCTCGGGTACTACCTCGCCTCTGGCAAGGTCGCCGGCTGTCTCACGACCACAGGCGCCGCCACCAAGCTCGGCTCGAGCGGAATCACTGACGCCAAGCTCCACAACATTCCTGCCGTCTACGTCATCGCTCTGAACTCGACTCTGTCGATCGGACTTTCGCCCCTGCAGGACGTCTCGGAGCACGGGATGAACGTGATCCCTCAGCTGCGGGCTGAGCTGGGCGACGCGTGCTTCGTGGTCGACGACATCTCAAAGCTGCAGGCGCAGCTCGAGCAGGCTCAGGCGATCCTGGCGGACTCCAAGCCGGTGGCCATCGCATTCCATCCGGACATCCTTTCGCAGCAGGTGCAGGTCGAGGTGCCCAAGGCAGAGCGGCCGCGCACCTTCGACCAGGTCGACGCCGATCGTTTCGTCCACGAGCTGCCAGGTCTCACAAGCGGACGCCGGGTGATCATCTATGTCGGCGCTGAAGCCGCGCGATGCCCAGGCATCACTAAGCTCACCACCGAGCTTTCGGAGCTTCTTCAGGCGCCAACCGTCTGGTCGGTGAACGGCGCCAATGCGGTCTCGCGAGACAACCCCTGTGCGTACGGCTACATCTCGTTCGGCGGCAACGACGAGGCCATGAAGCTGTGGCGGAGCGTCAACGCCGACGACATCGTGATCAGCCTCGGCTTCGACTCGGGCGAGTACTCGCTGAACCTGAGCCCGATCCCTGCGGGCCACGTTTGGCACTTCACGTCGTGGAACGAGCCTTATGGGCATAAGGACGGCGACTTCAGGCACCGCGTCAAGGGCGACTACAGGGTCGTGCGCGGCGACATCGAGAAGACGCTGCAAGAGGTACTGCCCCGGCTCAAGGCCAAGGTCGGAAATCGCCCGCATGTAGATGTTCCGCGAGACCTCAACAACCGGACGATCTCGCGCGAGGTCAGGAAGGGCTGCGTCGACGCTGTCGAGTTCTATGGAGAGCTGTACAGGTCGTGGCGCCCGCACAGCATCGGGTTCGACGACGTCTGCACCGCTTACAAGGACCGGCAGTACGTGACCCAGAGGCCGCACCAGTCGATGCCGTTCCACACGGTCCACGACGGCTCCGCGATGGGTGGGGCATTCGGGCTTGGCGTGGGAGCCAGGGCCGCGGACCCCAGCCTGCACACCTTCGTGTTTTCAGGTGACGGCTGCTGGCGATTGTTCGGCGGCGCGCTCGCGGAGGCCGCGAACATCGGCATGAACCTGTTCATCGTCAACAACGGCACGTACGCGATCGTCGACAAGGGCCTGGAAGTCGTCATCCCTGACGTAGACAAGGGTCGATATCACGGCAAGCTCGCCCCCATCGACTTCGTGGCGGCCGCCAAGGCACATGGGTGGGAGGGCTTCCGCTTGCGCGCCGACCTCGGCAACCTGGACGAGATCCTGGACGCCTGCTACAAGGGGTCGGGCCAATCGATCGTCGTCGACGTGCCGATCGATGCAGACCAGGTGATCGGCCTCAACCCAAGACTGAACAACCTGACGACAGAGACGTACCTCTAAGTCACCGCAATGTCGATGGCCGGCCTCATTGCCGAAAGGCGGTGTAGTACCTCGTGCACCGGATGGGTCAGGAAGCCGTCAGGCATCTCTTCGGGCGTAGCGTCCCTCTCGTTCATCGTCGGGAACGCTACCTGCTCGAGCATGGCCTGGAACCGCGGTCCCCACTTGCGGCTCCCTAGACGCGCCGTGGTCGAGCAGTTGTCGACCATGTACGCGACTCCGCGCGCGTGCATGTAGGGGAGAAGCGAGTCGACGGCCTCGATGATCGACTCGTTGGCGATCTCCGAGTAAGGGTGGCCGTGCTCGACGAGGATGTCGACCTGGGCCATCATCGCTCCGGCAAATGTGCCGGCAGTGAAACCGTCGATGTCAGTCTTGGTTTGATCGCGATGTTTTCGCACCTGAGCTCCGGCAGTCCACATCGGGGACTTGTCGATGGTCGTCATCGGGTACTGGCCGAAACGGTTGGCTGCCATCACCACGCTTTTGATCTCGTTGCCCGACATCACCTCGTCATAGATCTCCGCCATCACACCTTTGAACGAGGAGTAGGTGGCGTCATACGAACGCCGGAAGTCTCGCCGCCCTGCCGCATCGAGGTGCTCGTCGAGCGCAACCAGCCCGTGGCGGGAGATGGTCTCGCGGATCGGCCCTGTCAGCGACTCGCAGGCGCGGTTGAACGCGTCCTCTGGCTTGGCGCCTTCCTCCAGGTAGAGCTGGAAGAGCGCCTCGACGATGCCGTGGACCGCGCCCAGAAGGATGCTCCGCTCGCCGAACAGGTCGGAGACGACCTCTGACTTCAGGGTCGTCTTGAATGTGTAAGGCGCACCTAGAGCAACCGACCATGCCAGCGCGATGTCGGTGGCGCGACCGTCGAGATCCTGCTCGACTGCGAAGCTCGTGTTGATGCCGGCGCCGTTCACCTCACGCCCCTGCTCGTACAGGCGGCGCACCGACGGCCCCATTCCCTTCGGGCACACGGCGATGACGTTGACATTGGAAGGAAACTTTTCGCCGGTCGTTTCGAGGTAGCCGAGAAGAAAGCCGTGCGATAGGCCGAGCGTCGCACCGGGCCGGAGCGCCTCGAACACTTTCTTGTAGAGCTGAGCCTGGGCGGCATCGGAGATGAGAAGAATCACGAGATCTGATTTCCGGATGACGTCGAACATCTCGCCCAACGTCCCATCGTTCTCAGAGAAGCCGGCGGCCCTTGCTTCGGCCATGGACTCGGATCCGTGGCGAAGACCGACCGCCACACGCACCTTGGTGCCGGCGAGCGATTCCTTCAGGTTCTGAGCCTGGGCGGGGCCCTGCGAGCCCCAACCGATCACGCCGATCTGTGAAATGCCCGCCAGCGCCTTGGGCAGAAGGAGGAAGAGGTTGCGCCCACCGCGCAGGAAGCTTTCCTCCACGCCGTCGAGCTCGATTCTCTCGACGCGAAAGATCTTTGAATCGAACAGGTTGGGTTTTCGCTTCACGTGCGTGGTCGTCGACACAACCGCACAGTCTCGGCTATTCGCCTGCCGCGGGATAGGTTCCGAACAACTTGACCTCGGTCGTCTCTTTGGTGAGCGCCTCCAAGGCTGCGGTCGCGGCTGCGGGATCGGTGACCTCGAAATCCACGTAAAAGCGGTACTGCCAGGGCCGGTCGGGCATCGGCCTGGAGTCGAGGCGCGTCAGGTTGATCCCGCGTTCCGAGAGGCACTGGAGAGCGGCGACCAGGCTGCCCGGCTTATGCGAGCCGATAAAGGCCAGCGATGCTTTGGTGAGCCCGGTAGCGCCGGGTCGCGCCGCTTGACCCCGATCGATTATCAGGAACCGGGTCTGGTTGGAGTCGTCGTCCTGAATGCCCTCGGCCAGGATCTTCAGCCCATACCGACGCGCGGCTGCCGCGCTCGCGATTGCGGCGCTGCCGACGACCATGCCTTCGGCGACCGCGCGGGCTGCGCCGGCGGTGTCGTGATAGGTCACCGCCTGGATGTTGCGAGCCTCCAGGAAATGGCGGCATTGAAGGAGCGCCTGGGGGTGCGACAGCGCCCTCACGACAGGCTCGCCCCGCCCGAGGAGGCAGTGGCGCACCGGATGGATCACCTCACCGCTGATTCGAAGCCCCGCCCGCTCCCACAGAAGGTCGTTGACCTCCTGCACGATGCCGCCGAGCGAGTTCTCGACGGGCAGCACTGCGGCGTCCACCTCGCGGGCAGCGACCGCATCGAATGCGCGCGAGAAGGTGGGGTAGCCGACGGTTACGGCCTTGGGCAGGATGGCCAGCGCCGCCTCCTCCGAATAGGCGCCAGGCTCGCCCTGGTAGCCAATACGAGCCCAGGTCGCGCGATCAGGTTCCATGGTGCGCAATGGTACCGATCACGTGTGGTTCCACCTTAGGGGCTGCTGCCGGGGATGCCGACCGGATCTTCGGCGCCCATGCGGCCCATCTGCGTTGTTGCGACCTCCGTTGCTCGCTTACACATCTGCCGATGCGCGCGCTCCGCTACTCGGTCGCGCCTAGCAGCTGGACCACCTGGATCACCGAATCTCTCGGCCGGCCCCCCGTCAGCACCCCCTTTCAGGCGTTATTTGATATACCTGCATGGATATCGCTGAGACACCGAAGGAAGAACCGGCTCCGCTCCCCGAGAAAGAGGCGGAAGGGCCGCTCCCGGGGGAGCGCCGTACCCGCCTGAGCGGCGCCTGGACCGCCATCGTCATCGGCCTTTTGGCCCTGGTGGTGATCCTGGTATTCATCCTCCAGAACCAACAGAGCGTCCAGATCAAGTTCCTGGTGTTCGAGGGCGATCTCCCGCTCGCAGTCGCGCTGCTCTTCGCCCTGATCCTGGGGGCGGTCATCGTTGTCGCTTTTGGCGCTGCCCGCATCCTCCAGCTTCGAATGGTGGCCGGGCGCGCGCGACATAAGGGGCCAAGCTCACCGCCCCAGGCGGACTAGCCGGCGGTGTCAGCCGAGAAGAGTCGCTCCACTGGCAAAGGCCGCTCGACGAACCGTCCCGCCAAGGCGGCCGCCGAGCCGAAAGCCGCCGAGCCCCAAAACGCCGAGGACACCAAACCCAAGGATGTGCCGAAAACCGCACCTGTGGTCGAGGCCGGGCCCGTCGCGGTCCATGTCGAGTCGGGCGACGTTGCCGTGGTGGTCGCGCCTCCCGGTTCGGCCGGGATTGACAGGCGCCTCTTCCACCTGATCAACGGACTACCGCACTCGACGACGAGCGACCGCTACGTCAGTGTCCTGTCCGACCTGGGGGAGGGTCTCGGATGGGTGGCGGGGGGAGCCGCCCTGGCCATTCTTGGCGGTCCCAAAGGGCGCCGGGCCGGCCTCGCGACCGCATTCGCTTCACTGGCGGCGACATATGTCGTCCAGGTCCGGGTCAAGCCCCTGTTTCGCCGTGTCCGCCCATTCGTCAACCGCGAGGCGCGCGTCGTCGGCATCAAGCCGCCCGACCATTCGTTTCCGTCCGGCCATACCGCTTCATCTTTCGCGGCGGCCACAGCCCTTGCCTTCTATTACCCGAAGGCGGCTCCCCTGGCCTACGGGGTGGCTGTCGGCGTTGGCGCCTCGAGGGTGCACCTGGGCGTGCACTTTCCCAGCGACGCAGCAGTGGGTGGGGTGATCGGAATCGGGATTGGGACCTTCAGCGCGTGGCTGTTCAAGAAGCGAGGCGGTCGGGCAGGCGGTCATCGTCCTTAGTCCCAAACGCACGGTCTGATACCCGCCGTACCGACACCACCAGGGTCAGCCAGGCGATCGCGATGAGCAGGCCGGCGAGAACGTCGCTTGGCCAGTGGGCTCCCACGTAGATCCGGTCGAGCCCGACCGCCAAAACGATCCCGGCCACGACTGCCCAACCGATCGGCCTCGCCCACCGGGGCAGGTATCTGTAGCCGAGGCACAACATCAATACGCCGGCGCTGATCGTGATGAAGATGAGGTGCCCGCTCGGATAGCTCGTAGAACCAGGATGCTCGGTCACGCGAAGGATCTCGCCGACTGTCGGCCGCGGCCTGTTGACCAGGTTGACGACGATGAGGTACCAAAGGCCGCCGGTTAGTGCGGCAAGCGCGAGGACCCAGCCGCGCCGATTCAAAAGGAGCACGAGGAGGATCACGACTACCTGCATGGGGACTCCGCCTGGCCCGCCGAGCCAGCTCAGGAAGGGGAACGTCAGCGTGAGCGGGCCCAGGTTGGTCGCCTGGATATCGCGCTCGACGGTCGCGTCCAGCGAGAGGTATGGATGCATCATGACGATCGCCGTGATGGCTCCTACCGCGGCCGCGGCCGCGATCGCGACGACGAACGTCGGGACCCGGATTATGTCATTGCCCTGGTTCGCCCGCGAAACCATCGGAAGCTTGGGGACGGAAGCCAGCGCTCGGGGAGCCACAGCACGAAGGCCGACCAGCCGACCCCGAGCAGCACTCCACCCAACACATCGCTCGGCCAGTGGGCGCCGGCCCACACCCTGGCGATGCACGTGAGCACGATTACGATCACGGCGAAGATCCAGAGGGCGGGCCGGAATACAGGCCTGATCTTCGGAGCGATGGCCACGGCGATCATGAAGGCCATCCAGGTAAAAAAGACCGCGTGCCCACTTGGGTAACTGAAGCCTGTCGTCGGCGACAGGATGTGGACGAGGTCCGCGGGCGGGCGCTGCCGTGAGATCACGAGCTTGATGAGGTTGTCGAGGAGGCTGGAGATGCTGCCGATCAACATCAGCCATCCGGCGCGGCGCTCGAAGATGAACAGCGCGACGACTGCAATTAGGCCGAGCAGCACCTGCCAGATGCCGGCGCTCGCGTTGATGAGCTCCATCGGATAGACGAGAGGC
>DATCPW010000042.1:0-5569 GCA_036569865.1 Candidatus Dormiibacterota bacterium | reverse complement strand
GACATGAGCGTGATCCAGACGCCGCCGGAGGAACGGCAGCCGATCAAGACCTACGTCACGGCCGACGACGACGAGCTGGTCGGTGAGGCGATCACCCGCGAGCTGCAGCGCGGAGGCCAGGTGTACTACGTCCACAACCGGGTCCGAACCATCCAGAAGGCGGCGGAGCGGGTCCGCCGGCTCGTGCCCAAAGCACGCGTCGCCGTCGGCCACGGCCAGATGGGCGAGGACGAGCTGGCCAACGTCATGGTCGACTTCGAGTCGGCCAAGCACGATGTCCTCGTCTGCACGACGATCATCGAGTCGGGCCTCGACATACCGAACGTCAACACGATCATCGTCGAGCGGGCGGATCGCTTCGGCCTTGCCCAGCTTTACCAGCTGCGCGGCCGTGTCGGGCGTTCGGGAAGGCGTGCATACGCCTACTTCCTATATGACCCGCGCCGCTCGCTGACCGAGCAGGCCGACAAACGTCTAGACGTCATCTCGGGGCTGCACGAGCTGGGGCAGGGTTTCAAGATCGCGCTCCGCGACCTCGAGATCCGCGGAGCCGGCAACCTGCTCGGCACCGAGCAGCATGGTGCGATCGCGGCGGTCGGATTCGAGATGTACCTCCAGATGCTCCAGGGCGCCGTGACGAAGATGCGGTCTGGATCTGAGGACACCGTTGTCGGCGACGTGCTGTCGACGACGGAGATGAACCTGGACCTGCCCCTCGACCACTTCATCCCTCGGTCCTACATCCGGGACGAGAAGCTTCGCCTCGGTGCATACCGCCAGCTGGCGGGAACCGAGGACGAGGAAGAGCTGGAGGCTGTCTTGCGATCGCTGGAGGATCGTTATGGCCCTGGTCCGGCGCAGCTCAACAACCTGGCTTACTCGCTACGGATCAAATTGCGAGGGCAGCGATTGGGCCTGAAAGCGGTGGTCGCCGACGGCCACGACATAGTCATTCGCGTCGACCCCCAGAGGTATATGGACGTCGACGAACTGGCGCGTCGCATGGCCGGCCGCATCGCGATTGCGCCCAACCGGCTCAAGTTGCGGCGCCAGGGCGAGGGTTGGCAGCGCGACCTCCTCACGCTGCTCGACGAGATGGCCCAGCTTTATGAGGCAGGGAAGACCGCCGCCGCCGTGCCGGGCGCCTGAGGGTACATGCCAGAATCACGGGCGATGCCAGAAGCAGAGGACCGGCCGTTTTCACCCGGTGTCAACGCCATTTTTGAGGTTGTCAAACGGCTTCGCGCGCCGGACGGATGCCCTTGGGACCGCGAGCAGACCCACGAGTCCCTTCGGCCGTACTTGCTCGAGGAGACCTACGAGCTGCTCGAGGCTATCGACTCTAGAGACGACGCCAAGATAAAGGAGGAGCTCGGCGACCTCCTTCTACAGGTGGCGATGCACGCTGAGATCGCCGCCAGCGAGTCGCGCTTCGATGCCGCCGAGGTGTCGGAGGCGGTCGCCGCCAAGATGGTGACCCGGCACCCACACGTGTTTGGTTCGACCAAAGTGGCAAACGCCGAAGACGTCCTGCGCAACTGGGAGCACCAGAAGGCCCATGAGGCCCGCAAGGCCGGGCGCGAGGACGAATCGGTGGTCGACAGGGTGCCAGTCACGCTGCCTGCCCTGGCCTGGACTCTCGGCCTGCAAAAGCGCGCTGCACGGGTTGGATTCGATTTCGCTTCTCCCGCCGACACTGCCGAAGCCGTGGCCGAAGAGGCGCGCGAGCTGTCGGCCGCGACTGATGCGCGCGAGACCTTCGAGGAGATGGGCGATTTGCTGTTTGCCGTCGTTTCACTGGCGCGACGGCTGAAGGTCAACCCTGAGGATGCTTTGCGGGTAGCAGGGCAGCGGTTCCGGGAGCGCTTCGCGCTGACCGAGGCGAACCTTCGAAGGGATGGAGTTACGTTCGGCGATCTCGATCCCGACGAGCAGGCTCGTCGCTGGAAGGAAACCAGCCAGTCGGACTAGAGGGGGGACGTGCCCCCCTTAGGGCGGCGGGCCTGGCGGAGCGCCCGGCGCACCCCCCCGTGGCGCCAAACTGGGGGGCGTTTGTTATAGTCGGCACTCGTCTACGCGGATTTCCACTAACGACGCAGCATGAGACACAGCAAAGCAATAGTTGCCGCGGGCAGCGTCCGCACCAGCGGGCACGGAGTACGTCGCACCATCATCGTTGCGGTGGTTGCAGTCATTGCCGTGTGGACCGCGTATGCGTTTGCGCAAGAGGCGTACATCGGCCACAAGCTGAGCCAGCAGGTTGCCGACCTCCACCGCCAGAACTCTCGCCTGGCCGCCGAGAACAAGGGCTACCGCAAAGACGTTCTGTCGATGACCTCGGGCGCCGCGAACGAGGAGGAAGCCCGCCAAAACGGTTATGCCCGCATCGGCGAGCGTGTCTATCTGATAACCGAGGCGCCGTCCCCGTCGCCCTCGCCGCCGGCTGCCACGCCTGCGCCCTGACCGGCTCGATTCGGGAGTCAACAGGGGCGGCGGTATAATTCACGGCGCGGAGTGGAGCAGCGGCAGCTCGTCGGGCTCATAACCCGAAGGTCGTCGGTTCGAATCCGACCTCCGCAACCAAAATCTGAATACGAAAAGGGCTCCCACTCGGGAGCCCTTCCTAGTTCCTGGGGCCGACTGCGCACAGAATGCGCACGGCAGGACTTTTCTAGCGCCCTATTTCTCTATATCCCAAAAGAGCCGGTCGCCTTCGTCGTAGATCGCCTGGGCTTCGTCACGGAAGTCCGCGAGGTCGAGTTCCGTCGAGTCAAGGAGTCGCTTCAGCACGACTCCAACGTCTAACAGTGGGTGCGCGGAGTGCTCGGCATCCAGTAACTCCAGCGACCAGCTGCCCTGACCTGATACCAGCAGCCGCCCGCGCAAGCTCTCTAGACGGGCGTAGTAGCCCTGCATCAGAAGCCGTCCACCACAGCAGCGATCTTATCCGCGGCGTCGGCCCCCAGGGCGGGTATGGCGTGGCTGTAAAGGTCAAGCGTGATGGTGATCGAACTGTGGCCCAGGCGCTCCGACATGACCTTGGGGTGGACGTGAGCGGCCAGACCCAGCGTCGCGTGGGTGTGACGCAGGTCGTGGAAGCGAATGCGCGGCAGGCCGGACTTCCTTACCAGACGTTCGAATATGCCGCTGACAACGTCCGGGTCAAGGCGGCTGCCGTCAGCCTTGCAGAAGACTAGGTCTCTTCAGGGTGCGTCGGCAGTGCGTCAGCAGTGCGTCGGCAGTGCGTCGCGACGCATGGTGGTGGGACGTGCGTCGGTGCGTCGTGTCTATACATAGACACACGCACCACTCGACGCACTCACACGGGGCTCCGACGAAGGTAGTGCGTCGAGTCTTAGTCCGACGCGGTCAAGTTGGATGGTCAAGGGCTGAAATGCCGCTGGCAATTACACAAGCTGAACAGGCAAATCTGCGGAGCGACCTCGCGACGGGGTCGTTGGAAAGTGGATTCGCGTTCGTCAACTGAGTGGACGTGATGAAGCGCCAGCTTTTTGTGCCGATCGAGTGGCCGGTGGAAGTTGACGAGTTACTGGGCACCATGTCCGACCGCGAACTAGGCCGCCACCTGAACCTTGACCCGCACACGATCGCTGCCCGACGCCGCGTCTTGAACATCCCAGCGTGGTCTATGCCGAAGAAGCTTCACAAGCGTCGATGCGTGGTCTGCGGTAAGCCCCTCACCGTGGTTGGCGGCCGCGCCAGCCAGCTTCGTACGACCTGTCCACCGGCGCACCGGGTGACTCGTCCTGGGCGACTTAGTGTGTGCCACCGATTGTTGATCTCTAGGACGCAGATGATCACCAAGCCAGTGTCGCTGCGAAACTACTTCAAGAAGGTGGGCGCAAGCAGCGTGGTGAGGCTGATGGGGGACTAATGCGCTGGACAGCATTCGCGATCGGCATGACCGTCGCGGCTCTTGTGATCGCAGCGGCGTGGATGGCCTGGGTCATAAGTCAGGGAACAGATCAACCCATCACCATCACCATCACGGTCAGCCCTACCCCACCGAGCCGTCCGGTTTGGTGGGCCTTTCGATACGCAGCCGCGCTGTTGGTCGCCTTGGTCATCGCCATCGCCGCGCTGACCACAGTGAACGTCAGGCCGCCAGCCAACCGGGCATTGCGGATCGCCGTCGGTGTCGTAGCCGGGCTGGAGGTTCTGGTCTTCGGCGTCGTCTGGTTCTCGCTGGTCGTTATGCCGTTCCCCGCCTGAGTCGCGCGACAAACGCGCGGACGGTTACCGCAAAGGCGTCCCTGCGCTCCGCTTCGCGGGCCCTCTGGGTGAGACCGAAAGGCGGGTCTGCGGTGGTCGCCGTGCGCATTTTGTGCGCAGTCGAGCCTCACAGGGCTTCGTGAGGGCGTCTGCTGAATTCGATTAGAGGTTCGCGCGTTCGGGTATGAAACCCGAAGGGTGGTGCTGTGCTGTCAGTTTGTCGTGCCTAAGTTCGACTTCCGTGGGGTAGAACAGTACGGTGACGACCTTCGCCACCAAGTGGGCGACGGACAGCGAGATTGCCGCCGCTGAGCAAGCGTTCCCACGCGATGTACGCGACCAGCTGCACATCATCAAGATCATGGCCGAGACTGGTTTGAGCAGGGGAACGGCGACGCTGGCCTTGGCGATCATGAGGGGTGACAGCGAAGGCGATGTGGTTGAGGTCGCCGACTAATGACGAGAATCTTCTTGCATCTTGTCTTCCGAAACTTCGATGGCAGCCTGACCATTTACTCCGGGTTTCTCGCCGCAGTAGCGCTTTTCATGGTCGGGTCAGGAATTTGGTGTCTTGTATCGCCGGAGTCCTACGTGCGCTACATGACGCGGGGAAATTGGGTGCAACCGCCGACTGGCCGTTTTTGGATGACGATGGCGTCGCCACGTTGGACGCGGATATCCGGGGCGTTGGCAATCATCGCGGCGGTTGGCTTCCTGGTTTGGGTGCTCTTACTGTCGGTGCCCGGCCACCTGTATTAGGACGCCCTTCGAGCGTCGGCTTCGTCTGTACCGGCTGAGGCTGTGGTGCAGGGTCGGGTGCTGCGGGCTGCCCGTCCTTATCCGTTGTAATCGGGGTGGCCCCACGACTACGTTTTTGCGGTCCGCTCATATGTGCCAACTCTCGCTGCCCTATCCATTCTCGGCTAGCGCTTCGACGTTGGCATCTATGAACCGCTCCCGGTAGCCTGTGGACGGGGCCAGCTGGGCCGGTGAATGCGCACAGAATGCGCACAGCAGTCCGTCTGAAGGCGTCGGAAATCGCGTCACCAAACAGCAGCGGGCATCGGTTCTGAATACAATTGCCGTAGGACGTCGGATAACGCAGTACGACCAAGGCGGCTCATAACCCGAAGGTCGTCGGTTCGAATCCGACCTCCGCAACTTAATCCAAGGCCGAGCCGGGTTCCCCGGCTCTTTTTCGTTATTTGGAGAGCCGTGAACAAAAGGAAGCGGGTGGCGCTGGCGAAGCGCCGGACCAAGAAGCGGAAGCTGAAGGCTCGGGCACAGGCGGCGCGATAGGATTCCTCCAGGAGTGCGCCCTGCGCGCGCGCCGGCG
>DATCPW010000041.1:0-15932 GCA_036569865.1 Candidatus Dormiibacterota bacterium | reverse complement strand
TGAGGTTTCGCGCACCCTCCAAAAGTGGTGCGTCACGGTCTACCAGATGCCTGACAAGCAGATCCTGGTCCAGGACTTCTTCCCGGAGCGTTGGAAGGCGCTCGCGCGGGCACAGGACTTCATTCGCCTTCTAAACCAGCGCAAGAAGAAGGAAGAGGAAGGCGTCGCCGGCGCTAACGAGGACGATTACTAAGGGCGCGACCGGGCCTCGGCTGATGGTCGCCCTCGAGTCTCGTTAGAATTCACGGCTCGTGAGCTGGACTTTCATCAGGCGCGAGTGGGGGGCGGTGACCTTCGTCTTGACCGTCATCGTCGGCATGATCGTCGTGCCTGTCGCTCTCTATTTCGCGAACACCGGCCCCAAGGCGTTGGCAGTGCCGAATGTCCCAGTCACCGCCAGCCCGATCGCATGCCCGAGCCCCACGCCTTCGCCCAGCGGGACACCTTCCAAGACCCCGTCGCCGTCTCCAGCCAAAAGCCCGACTCCGTCTCCGGCCACGAGCCTGACTCCGTCTCCGGCCACGAGCCCGACTGCATCGCCGGCTACGAGCCCGACCCCGTCGACGACTCCGTGCCCCTAGCCTTAGCCTGATCTAGCGCAGCAGGGTTGGCCGGGGTCCCCCCGGCCATGACTTTGTCTTCTCCGCTGCCAGACGTCGCATAGAGAGACTATTTCGTAATTAATCCAATCCCGGGAGAGAGAGCAGGCGCGCGCGAAGCGCCCGCCGATGAGAGAGAACCGACTGGTTCTTTCTCATACTTTCATCCGGCCAGCTGCCAGAGTAGGCGGTCGCCGTTTGGTTCGACGATGTCCGCCACGGGCATCGCCACCTCCCAGTTGGGCCCGCCTTCGGCGCTCACACGCATCTCAATCACGTCGGACAATCTCAGGTGGGCGACACCGGCGCAGTCTTTGAGGAAGGCGAACACGACGGGCCGCACGAGGTTCAGCACGTAGTTCGCCGACACCTTCGCTCCGTCTGAGAGGGTTTGCCCCGAGAGGCTGCGGTCGCGGAACGCAAGGACGACCACCTCATCGCTGAGCATCACCGGGTCGCTCCACGCATAGCCGCCGGCTTCCGTGTTTCGAAGCAGTTGGAGGAGCTCGGCCAGCCGGCGCATCGGCGGCCTTGGCCCTTCGAAGAGAAGGGGAATGTCGCGCAGCGGCTCGTTGAGGTTCTGCGCCCGGTACTGGGCTGTGAACCCAAGATCCGAGATCCCGGCAAACGGCGCTGGGACCTTGATCGTCATCTCACTGAGATGGGGGTTGCTGGATCGCATTCTGGAACGTGAACCCTTCATGCCGTATTAACGCACGAGGGCCCCTTTGTTGTCCCCGATACTCTTGATCCCTTATGCCCTTGTCAGGTGTTCGCGTGCTCGATCTCACCCGCCTGCTCCCCGGCCCCTTCTGCACCATGCTCCTGGCGGACATGGGCGCGGACGTTGTCAAAGTTGAGGAGCCTGGCGGTGGCGACTACCTACGCTGGACCCCGCCCCTTGCGGACGGCCAGGGCGTCCTCTTCAACGCCATCAACCGCAACAAGCGGAGCATCACCCTCAACCTCAAGTCGGCCGCAGGCCGCGACCTCATCCTCCGGCTGGCCGAGAACGCCGACGTGCTCGTCGAGGGCAACCGACCAGGCGTGATGGCGCGGCTAGGCCTCGGATGGGACGCCCTCCACGCGCGCAATCCGAAGCTGGTCATGTGCTCGATCACCGGTTACGGGCAGGACGGCCCCTTCGCGTCGCGCGCCGGCCACGACCTCAACTACATGGCGACGGCGGGCGCTCTCGGATTGAATGGGGCCGTTGACGGTCCGCCCATCCCGCTGTCAGTCCAGGTCGCTGACATCGGAGGGGGCGGCCTGCAGCCCGCCGTCGCCATCCTCGGTGCGCTCGTGGCGGTCGGGCGAGGAGAAGACGGGCGCTGGATCGACGCGTCGATGATGGACGGGGCGGTGAGCTGGCTCGCCCTTGCGCTGGCGGCGCACGGCGGAGGCGAGCAGGTGGCTCGGGGCGACCAGCGTCTCGCCGGCCGTTATCCCTGCTACCGCGTTTACGCGTGCAAGGACGGCGGCTTCTACAGCGTGGGCGCGCTCGAGCCGAAGTTCTGGGCGGTCCTGTGCGACACGATCGAAAGGCCTGACCTGCTCGCCCTCCAGTTCGCGGAGGACGAGGACGGTGCCCGTGCGCACAAAGCGATGGAATCGGTTTTCCGCTCGCGCACGCGCCAAGAGTGGGAGCGGAAGCTTGCCGGGCTCGACGTGTGCTGCGAACCGGTCCTCGAGCTTGGCGAGGTGGCGGCGCATCCGCAGGTCGTCGCGCGAGGACTCATCACCTCGACACCGCAGGGTGTCGAGGTGCGACCCGCGATCCCCCTACGCGCTGTTTGGAGGCGGCTCCGCGCGCCGAGCCTGGGCCAGCACACGGCCGAGATCCTGGCGGAGGTCGGGGTCGACGCGCAGCGCCTCGAGGCTCTCAGAAAAGAGGGAGCCGTCTGAGCTCAGCTCCGGCGCAGCGCTCTCCAGAGGCGTTCGACCTGCAGACGAGTGGACTCCTTGGTGCCCGAATTGTCGATCACGTGGGTCGCGCGGCTACGCTTTGCGTCGATCGGCATCTGCGCGGCGATCACCTCGCGAGCTCGCTCGGGCGTGAAGCCGCGACCGCCGACCAGGCGCTCGACCTGGACTTCCTCCGGAACCCATACGAGGACGACTGTCGAAAACAGCTCCTCCAGCTTGTTCTCGAAAAGCAGGGGAACGTCCTGGACGACGACGTCGGCCCCGCGCTCCAGCGCCTCGGCGGTCCGCTGCGCCATCCAGTCGCGAACGAGCGGGTGAACTATCGAGTTGAGCCGGCGCCTCGCATCGGAGTCTTTGAAAACGAGCTCGCCGAGAGTATCCCTGTCGATGCGTCCCTTCCGCACGTAACCCTCGCCAAAGTCCCGAACCACCGCCGCGAACCCGGGCGTCCCAGGCTCGTAGACCGCGTGGCTGGCCTCGTCCGCATCGACGACCTCAGCGCCCAGCTCACGCAGGATCGCCGCCACCGTCGATTTCCCCGAACCGACGCCGCCTGTGAGTCCAACAAGCTTCACGACTTACGATGTTGCATCAATGGCCGACGATGAAAAGTTCGATGCGGTGGTTGTCGGCGCCGGACCTGCCGGCACGGCGGCTGCGATCACCATGGCCAAAGCGGGCCTCCAGGTCGCCCTCCTCGAGCGGGGCGCGAAGCCGGGTTCCAAGAATGTCATGGGCGGCATTCTCTACAACCACTACCTCGAGGAGATCGTAGGAGACAGCTGGAAGGAGGCGCCGCTCGAGCGTCCGATCATCGAAGAGCGCCGCTGGATCATGACGCCCGAGGCCACCATCGGCATCGACTACAAGAACCTGCGCAACCGCGAGCACCCGCACTCGTACAGCGTCTTGCGTGCGAAGTTCGACGCGTGGTTTGCCGAGCAGGCCGAGAAGGCAGGCGCGATTGTCGTCCCGGAGACCGTGGTCGAAAGGCTCATCGTCAAGAACGGCCGCGTTGTCGGCGTCGGCACGGGCCGCGGCGATGACGTCTACGGGGACGTGGTGATCGTCTGTGAGGGCATCGGCCTCGGCACTGGGCTGCTGGAGAAGACTCTGATCAATGGCAAGCCTTTGCGCCGCAAGCTGCGTCCCAACGAGGTCGCGATGGCCGTCAAGGAGATCATGCAGCTCGACTCGGGTCTGATCGAAGAGCGATTCAACTGCGACCCGGGTGAGGGTTGCTCGATCGAATGTTTCGGAGACTCGACCATGGGCATGTCCGGATTCATGTTCATCTACACCAACAAGGACACCCTGTCCGTTGGAGGCGGCGCGTTGCTCAGCGAGTTCAATGCGACGCTGCGAAGCCCCAACGATTTGATGGAGCACTTCAAGAAGCATCCGGCCGTGAAGCCGCTGCTTCGCGGTGCCGAGACTGTCGAATACCTGGCCCACCTGATACCGGAAGGTGGACATCGCGGAATCCCGAAGGTCTATGGGCCCGGCTACTTGATATGCGGCGATGCGGCGATGCTCTCGAACCCCGTTCACCGCGAAGGCTCCAACCTTGCCATGGTGTCAGGCAGGCTGGCGGGCGAAACGGTGATCCACGCAAAAGAGATGGATGACTTCTCCGAGCGGCGGCTCGCCGAGTACAAGGGCAAGCTCGACAACTCCTGGATCATGGCCGACATGCGCAAGTACGACGGAGCCGTGCCTCTGCTTGAGCACAATCCGCAGATGCTCACCAAGTACCCGAAGGTCGCGGATCAGGCGCTCGACGAGTTCTTCAGGGTGGACGGCGTATCGAAGTGGCAGAAGCAATCGAACATCCTGAAGATGGTGCGTAAGGAAGGGATGTTCAAGATGGGCTGGGACACGATGAAAGCCCTCTGGACTATGAAATAAAGGCGCGGGGGAAGAGGCTCTCCCGCGACTGCGTCGCGGGGGCCCCAGAGGAATCCCCACCGCTCCTAGCGACCATGGGGAGGCGCCTGGAAGAGGCGCGATTGGGTGACGGCCGGAGTAATCCGGCCTTAAGCTCCACTCGGCATCAAGCTTTAGCGACTGCGATGCGCACCGTGTGGTACCCGCTCGCGCCGGTGGGGTAGCTGGCTGCGATGTCGGAGCTTTGCAGGGCTCCGTCCTTGTCGGTGGCCCTGACCCGCAGCTCGTACGCACCTTCTGCAGCGGGAGTCCATTCGGCTTGCCAGATGACCCAGGTCAGCGGCGATAGCGGCGCCTTGAAGGCAGCCTCGGTCCATGTCCGACCCTCGTCGGTGCTGTAGTCCACCTTGGCAATGCCGCGAGTGCCCGCAAAGGCCACGCCCGCAAGCAACACAGGGCCCAGCTTTACGATGTCTCCTTCGCGCGGCTCGTCAAAGCGCGCTGTCGTCTTGACCACCGCGTTGTGGTCCCAACCCTGCTGCTCCCAGTAACCGCCGCTCTCGTGATCGACGACATCGATGGAGTCGAGCCATTTCGGGCCCTTCATCCCATAGTGCCCTGGGATCAGCATGCGGGCCGGAAAGCCGTGCGCTTCAGGCAGCGGGGCGCCGTCCAGCTCATACGCGACGACTATCTCCGGAGCGCCCTGGACGAGACTCATGGGCAGGCTCTCCGCATAGCCGTCCCGCGCCTTGAATGCGACCCACGTCCCAGCAGCCTGCGGGCCGGCCATGGCAAGCAGGTCACGCAGGCTCACGCCGGTGAAGTCGCCGGTGCTCATCTGCGGCCCGCCCACGTTATTGCTGATGCACTCCAGGGTCACGTACTCGGTGGCTTTGGCAAGCCCTCGAAGATCTGAAAGAGAAAGGGACAGAGGCTTGTCGACCATGCCGCCGACACCGAGGCTCCAACCGCCGGCGGGGATCGATGGGTCCACGAAGTTCTTGGAAACGACGTAAAAGTCCTGGACTGGTGTGATCTCTGGCGAGATGCCAGCCACGCCCGACCCTGGAGCATTGAAGATCGCGTTGTACCAGCCTGGGACGAGGCGAAACGCCAGCACGCCAAGGCTGAGCGCGCCGATTGTCACCGGTAGGACGCCAAGCAAGCGCCTGCGCCCGATGTCGGTGGCTGTGTCGGCGCCCGCTGGATCCGCCCCCAGCTGCAGCACCACCCCATAGATCGCGAACAGCGCCGCCCAGATCAACGGAGTGGTCGGACCGTCGGCGAGCCCGAGAAAGCCAGTGCCCGAGATGGGCAACAGGATCGCGACGACCACGACCCAGCCAATCGCGGCAAAAGCAAGAGCCGAATGTTGCGAATGCCATATGCGGCTCGTCCAGCCCCAGGCTGCGCCCAGCACACCCAGGCCCACCACCATCGCTACGATCAGCCCGAACTCCTCCACGACCTTGCCGGCGTGCTGGAGCGTATCGATGAGAAATCCGAACACGAATCCCGGCATTACGGCCAGCAGGGGCTGGTTGAGCAGCTGCGGCAGCGGCTTCAATCCCAGCAGGAGGTTGGCCAGGTACATCAGGGTCACCAGCACCACGCCGGCGAGCACTCCCCAGCCGAAGCCGTGAAGCGCCGCCTGGCGGCCGCTGGTCCGAAGGCTCATCTCGACTGGTTTACCACCTGGAGATACTTCAACGCGTTTCTAGAACTAGTGAGCGAGCCGGTGGGCGGCCGTGGACAATACAATCGGTTGACGCCGTGCCCGCACCTATTGGCGCTGATGATCTGTACCGTTTTCGCTGGATCGACCACGTCCGTCTCAGCCCAGATGGGGAGCGTGTCGCCTACCAGCTGAGCTCGCCGGACGCCGAGGCGCGCCAGAACAGGAGCCGCATCGTGATCAGGCGGTTGCTGGACCAGGAGCCTGTCGATGCGACAGGGGCGGCGCGCCGCGATCACTCCCCCGAGTGGTCACCTGACGGCAGGAGGATCGCCTTCGTCAGCCGTCGTGGCGCCGCGGACCAGGTTTTCGTGCTCGATGTCGCGACAGGCGGCGAAGCTCTACAGCTGACCTCCCTGCAGGAAGGTGCGTCGAGCCCGGCATGGTCGCCCGACGGCAAGAACGTCGCCTTCATCGGAATGGTGCTGAGTGACCCTGACTCGATCGTTGACGACACGAGGGCGTCGGAGAGCAAGGAACAAGCAAGGCGATCGCCAGTGGTCAGGGTTGCCCGTCGCCTCGACTACAAGCACGACGGGCAGGGCTTCGTCGACGGACGCAATCACCACCTGTTTGTGGTGCCCGCCGAAGGCGGCGAGGCCAAACAGCTCACGAGCGGAGTGTGGGACGTCACGGGTTTCGACTGGTCGCCTGACGGTGCCCGGCTCGCAGTCACCGGAAACGCCGAGCCGAACTCTGACCTGCAGCGCGAGCTCGACCTCTATGTGGTCGACCTTGCGGGCGAGCGAACCAAGATTGCGGGCGGGTTCTATCTCAACTCGCCATCGTGGTCGCCACGAGGCGACAACATCGCATTCGTGGCCCCAAACGGCCTGGAGGCGGGGCTCATCGAACGGCTGTGGATCGTGCCGTCGACCGGCGGAGTGCCACGGTGCGTGACCCTCTCGCTAGACCAATCGGTTGGCGACAGCATGATCACCGACATGCGCGGGGGCCATGGCGGCGTCCGCGTCCGCTGGTCCAAGGCTGCCGATCGCCTTTACTTTCTCTCCAGCGGCCCCGGCGTCACCGCCCTGTACTCGTGCGATCTCGACGGCAATGTGTGGCCGGAGGCGGGCGGCGCGCGGCGAATCTACGACTTTGACGTGGCTGCGGGAATCTTTGCCTTCTGCGCATCCGACCCGAGCAACCCCGGCGAGCTTCACATCGTTGCGAATGGCGCTGAAGCCCGACTGACTGACTTGAATCCCTGGCTTCGAGAGCGTTACCTCGCACAACCCGAGCGCCACCAGTTCACAGCACCTGACGGCTGGGGGATCGAAGGCTGGCTGCTGAAGCCGGAAAACTTCGATCCCGGCCGTCTTCACCCATTGGTCCTGGAGATCCACGGAGGTCCGCACGGGCAGTACGGATGGGCCTTCTTCCACGAGCTCCAGATGCTTGCCGGTATGGGCTACCTGGTGCTCTACGCCAACCCTCGCGGCTCGGACGGATACGGCGAGCGCTTCAGAAGCGAGGTGGTTCGAGACTGGGGTGGCAAGGACTTCGTCGACCTCATGACTGCGCTCGATCAGCTGATCGAACGTTCGGGAGCAGTGGACACAAGCCGGATGGGCATCGCAGGCGGCTCCTATGGCGGCTACATGACCAACTGGGCGATCGGCCAGACCGACCGCTTCGCAGCCGCCGTCGCCATGCGCTCGATCTCCAACCTGGTCAGCGAGTATTCGCAGCACGACATTGTGATCTGGGGCTCGCTCGAGCTGGGTCCTCCGCCTTGGCCCGACCTCGACGAGCTGTGGCGCCGTTCGCCGATTCGGAACGTCCAGAACATAAAGACGCCACTGCTCCTGACCTGTGGCGAGATGGACCTACGCTGTGCCATCTCCCAGTCGGAGGAGATGTTTGGGGCGATGCGGTTGCTCGGCAAGACCGTCGAGCTGGTTCGCTTTCCTGAGGAGTCGCACGACCTCTCCAGAAGCGGTAGGCCGGATCGGCGGGTGGAGCGCCTGCGGAGGATCGCGGGCTGGTTCGAGCGCTTCCTGGGCACCTCGGCAGCCGACCGTCCGGTCGAGGCTCCGGCAGAGGTTGCGGTGGCCGTGGCCGAGCCAGTCGAGGCATCTGCCCTTCCGGTCGAAGCCGTGGCCCAGCCAGAGGCGCCTGTGGCGCAACCGGACGAAGCTGTGGCGCAGCCAGTGGAGACCGAGGCCGACACTCAGGTGCTGGCCACCCGAAGTCTTGACACGCTCGAGCTTGAGCAACTGGCGGTTTCCGGCCTTGCATCGGACGAGGCGCAGGCGGTCGAATCCGAGGAGCCGATCGAGCCTGTTGCCGAGGCTCAGCCATTCGAGGCAGAGGTAGCTCCGGAGCCGGTGGCCGCCGCCGCCGCCGAGCCGGTGGCCGCTGTCGAGCCCGCGCCCGCGGTCGAGCCCGAGCCGGTGCCGACCGTGGCCGACATCTGGCAACAGGCCGTGCCGGCGCCCGCCTCCGCCGCCGACGAATGGAAGGCAACCGTGCCGCCGCCAGTCGAGGCGCCCATCGAAGAGCTCGCGCCGGTGTTCCCAGAGCCGGAGCCGACCTTCCCCGCGCCCGAGCCTGTGGCAAGCGTCGAGCCGGCCCCCGTGGCTTCGCAGCCGGTGCAAGTCGCACCGGAACCCGAGCCGCAGGTGGCTGAGGTCTCAGCGTCTGCGCCTGCTCCGTCCCAGGATCCGGTGGCCCAGACCATAGTCGCCTGGCCGCACGGTGGTGCCACTGAACCGCCGAGCAATGGCACACCGGCGTCTCAGTCCGAGTTTTCGGAGGAGGCCACATCGATCATTCCGGCGTGGCAGCCATCGGACACACTGCCCGAATCGAAGCGAACCGTGTCGCTACAGGCCGTGCCTCCCGAAGTGATCGCATCGGGCAGCGGCTTTCCAGCCAAGCTGACTTTCGAGACCGGTCCATTCGCGGGCCGGATCGTAGCGCTGCCCAATCAGATGGTCACCTTCGGTCGAGCCCCCGACAATGACGTGGTCGTCGGAGATGCAGCCACGTCAGGCCGTCACGGACGGATCGAGGTGCGCGGCGGTGCCTTCTGGATCAGCGACCTGGGCAGCACCAACGGCACGCTCGTCAACGGCGAGCCGGTGATCGAAAGGCAGCTGGGCCACGGGGACCTGATCGCCATCGGCCAGAACACGATCCGCTTCACTCTCGAAGGATAAGAGGGAACCAGACTGTTCCCTCTTATCGACGGGCGCTTCGCGCGCGTCTGAACACCCTCCCGGGATGGGATTTATTACGAATTAGTTTCTCAACGCGACGTTTGGGATCGGCTCAGACAAAGTCATGGCCGGGGGGACCCCGGCCAACCCTGCCACGCTAGTACTGGCTAAACAGGTCCTGCCGCCAGGGCTGCGCATTCGTCGGCCGCTTCTCGGAGCATCGCTGTGAACTGTTCCACGTCCGGGACTATGCCTGGGTCTGCCGTCAGGCCGAAGTAAGCCTCGCCGTTGTACGAAACGATGGCGATGCCCAACCCCATCGAGGGATACAGCGGAGCGAACGGCCACACCTCGAGCAGCTGGGCCCCGCCCGAGTAAAGCGGGAACTGCGGGCCTGGGACATTGGTGACGTTGATGTTCGCGCCGCCCTGCGGGTTGGACATCAGGCGTCCCGCCAGCACGAGGAGCGTCGGCGGCGCCCAGTCCGCGAGTCCGGCCAGCTTGTCGGCGGCGACCGCCTGACGGGTCCGCTTGAGATCGCCTGTTGTGACCTTGATCTTCCGCAACCGCTCCCCGATGGTGAGGTCACCGGTCGGTAGCTCGAGCACCATGCCGCTTATCTGGTTTCCGATCCGCCCGGGGCCATCGCCCCTGACGCTCACGGGACAGAACACACGAACCTTCTCGGGCACCCGCTCGCCACGCGCCTTGAACCATCTGTGCAGTCCGTCAGACACGACGGCCAGCACCGCGTCGTTCACCGTGCAGCCGAATTGTTCCTTGAGCGCTTTGAATGCGGACAGGGGTACCCTCAGGCCGCGTCCGCTGCGCTGCGTTCCAATCCTTTGGTTGAAGAAGAGGTCGGGTCGCGGGGTGACCATCTTGCCGCTCAGCGAGAAAAGGCTTTTCCAGGGGACCCGCGTAGTGCTCCAGACTGCGGGGACCATCGTCCTCTCGTCTTTGCGCTGAGCGCCAACGTTCCACAACACGGGTCTTATAAGCTGCCAGCGGGTGGGGGCCGGGCGTGGCTTCCATTCCGACTCCGGCGGCTCAGGGATGTATATCTCCTCAGTCGTATCGAGAAGGAGCGTGATGATGTCGACTGACGAGACTCCGTCGACCATCGCGTGGTGGGCCCGGTTCACGATGACGACCCGATCGTTGCGAAGGCCGGTCACGATGGTCACTTCCCACAAAGGCCGGCGCATGTCGAGAGGGCGGGACAGGATTCGCATCACCAGCTTGCGCACCGCTGCGCCATCCCCGGGTGGGGGGAGCACCTCGCGTCGCACGTGAGCGCCGAGGTCGAAGTTGGGATCATCCACCCACACCGGGTGCGCAAGGTTCACCGGCGCCCGGAGAATGCGCTGGCGGTAGCGCGGAACCAGGTGGATGCGCTCCCTGATCGTCTCCTCGATGCCGATGGCGCCGCGCCCGCCGGGAATGTGCGAACCGCCTTCGAACACGTAGACGGTGCCGAGGTCGAGTGGAGTCGACGGCCGCTCGGCATAGAGAAACCAGGCGTCGCGCGCTGACAAGGGCTCGTAAAAAGGCTCGGCCACTGGCGGCTGCATATTAGTCAGAGCTAGCGTTGCCTGGGAGGTCGGGCTTTGCCCGATCTCGACTTTGTCCCGTCAAAGCACCACCCTTGTGTCGCATCGTCTACCGGCGAGCGCCTTAGCGCGAAGCCGAGGGGGTTCCGTAGGGGGATCCTGATCCCCCTGCGTTTGATCCTAAAGCCGGCTGCCCGCTGTGGATCATTAGTCTTTGACCCGTGGCTGGAACCGTCTCCGAGGTATGGCGCTATCCCGTCAAGTCCATGGCCGGTGAAAGGCTGGAGTCTGGCGCCCTGACAGACACTGGCTTTGAAGGAGATCGTCGCTGGGCGCTCGTCGACGGCACGGCGAACCGCGCGGGAAAGCTTCTGACGGCCACCCAAGAGGCGGGGCTCATGACCTACCACGCCCGATTGAAAGGTGACGGTGTTGAGGTCGTCGTCCCTGGGGGCGACGCTCGACCCCTTGATGGCGCCCTGGTGTCGGATGTCGGGCGCGCGAGCGGGCGGCCGTTGACGTTGCGCGACCTCGCGGGCGCCAACTTCGATGACTCGCCGGTGCTCGTCGTGAACCTCTCGACCATCGCCGCGTTCGCCCTTGCGGCAGGAGTGGCGGTCGACCACCGCCGGTTCCGCGCCAACCTCTACCTAGAGGGGCTTGAACCCGAAGATGAGCTGCGCTGGGTCGGCCGCCGTCTTCAGGCCGGCTCGGCCGAGCTCGAGGTCGTCAAGCGCTGCGAACGGTGCGTGGTCATCACCCTGGACCCCGACAGCACTGCGGCAACTCCGGCATTGCTTCGCGTTTTGACCCAGACCTCCGACACCTGCATGGGTGTCTACTGTCGTGTCACCCGCCCTGGCCAGGTGTCCGTGGGCGATCTGTGTGGGCCGGTGTAGCGTAGCGTCTCAAACGACACGTTCCAGGGTTGCGAGGAGGACAGCATGGCGATCAAGGCTTTCACGGCGGAGTGGGCTGATGCTTTCAAGGACGAGGTCAACAAATCCGTTGCTTACAGGGCCGCCGGCAAGGGCTGGAAATGGACGGTTGGCCTCGTGGTGGAAGCCGAGCCCGACAAGCATTTTGCCGAGGCGAGAGGGATCGTGTTGGACCTGTTCGACGGCGAGGCGCGCGACATCAAAGTCGGTCCGGCCGCGGACGCACAGAAATGCGACTTCGTGATCACGGCGCCGTACTCGCGCTGGAAGCAGGTCTCCACCGGGGAGCTTGATGCCACGAAAGGCATGCTTCAAGGCAAGCTCAAGTTGAAGGGGGACCTTCCCACGATCGTGCGCTACACGAAGGCTTCGCAGGAGATGACCGAGTGCACGACCCGGATTCCGGTCGAATGGCCCGACGAAGCGGCAAGGTGAAATCGGAGCCCAAGAAGGAGGGGCTTGTCGACTATGCGGATGACGAGCCCAGCGCCTTTGCGTCGATGTTGGGAGGTTTGATCGAAGCCAACGTCGAGAGTCGGATCGAGAAGCGAAAAGATTTCTCAACGCTGGTAGCGCGCGTTGGGATATGGGTCAATGACATAGATGAGGGGATCACCCTGGACTTCAGGGGCGGCTGGCTGACGGTCCACAACGGTCTCGTGCCAAACCGAACGCTCACCATCCGCACGGACGCAGAGACTGTGATGAGCTTGAGCAACTTGAAGATCGGACTGTTCGGGTTGCCCATCTACTACGACGAGGTGGGTCGCGGGGTTGCGGCCAAGCTGCTGAGCGGCAAGCTCAAAATCGACGGCATGCTGACCAACGTGATGACGTTGAATGCGGTGACGCGCATCTTCTCTGTCCAGTGACGTGCTGACCCGGATCCACCATGTCGGCGTCGCGGTCGCCGACCTCGAGGAATCAATCGGTCTCTACCGGGCCGCGCTCGGTGCGGAGCTGGTTCACCGTCAGGTCAACGAGAAAGAGGGCCTCGAGGCCGCGTTCTTGCGCACCGGCGATGGCGAGGTTGAGCTGATGAGCGCAATCCGGCCGGATTCTCCGGTCGGCAAATTCCTGGCGAAACGTGGGCCTGGTCTGCATCACGTGGCTTATGGGGTCACCGATATTGGAAAGGCGCTCGCGGATGCGCGAGCCGCCGGCCTGGAGCTCATCGACGCCGAGCCGCGAATGGGCATGCACGGCTCGCGCATCGCCTTCGTGCATCCGAAAAGCCTGGGCGGTGTCCTGACCGAGTTCGTCGAAATATGACCGAGGTGATTAACGACAGTGGCCTGCCGCTGAAATCTGTTTACTCGGCCGGCGATCGCCAGGCCGAGGAGCCGCTGCCCGGAACGTTCCCGTTCACTCGTGGCATCCACAAGGACATGTATCGCGGGCGCCTGTGGACGATGCGGCAGTACGCCGGGTTCGGCACCGCCGCGGAGTCCAACAAGCGCTACAAGTTCCTGTTGAAGCAGGGCCAGACGGGTCTGTCAGTGGCTTTCGACCTGCCAACTCAGATTGGCTACGACTCGGACGATCCGATGGCAAATGGCGAGGTGGGGAAGGTGGGTGTCGCCATCGACTCCCTCGAGGATATGGAGACCCTCCTGGATGGAATTCCGCTGGAGGAGGTCTCGACCTCGATGACGATCAACGCCACCGCCACCATGTTGCTGCTCCTGTATCAGCTCGTCGCCGAGAAGCAGGGTTGCCCGCCCGAGAAGATCAGCGGCACCGTCCAGAACGACATCCTCAAGGAATACGCGGCGCGCGGCACTTACATCTTTCCGCCCAAGCCATCGATGAGGCTGGTGACCGACCTGTTCGCTTACTGCCAGGCGAACCTGCCCAGCTGGAACACGATCTCGATCTCGGGTTATCACATCAGGGAAGCAGGGTCCACGGCCGCCGAGGAGATCGCCCTCACGCTCAGCCACGCGATCGCGTACGTCGAGGCAGCCCAGGCGGTGGGCCTCGCGGTTGACGATTTCGCGCCGCGCCTGTCCTTCTTCTTTGCCGCGCATATGGACTTCTTCGAGGAGGTTGCAAAGTTTCGCGCGGCGCGGCGCATATGGGCGCGGATCATGCGCGACCGGTTCAAGGCGAAGGACCAGCGATCGCAGGCTCTGCGTTTTCACACGCAGACCGGCGGCGTCACCCTCACCGCACAGCAGCCGCTGAACAATGTCGCTCGGACAGCGCTCGAAGCGATGAGCGCGGTGCTCGGCGGCACGCAATCGCTCCACACCAATGCGTACGACGAGGCCCTGGGCCTGCCCTCGGAAGGTGCGGCCGAGGTGGCGCTCAGAACGCAGCAGGTCATTGGTTATGAGACCGCGGTGCCACTGGTGGCCGACCCGCTCGGCGGCTCCTATTACGTGGAGAGCCTCACCGACAAGGTGGAGGAGGAAGCGGTGGCGATCATGGCCGAGATGGACGAAGGCGGCGGAGCGGTCGCCTGCATCGAATCGGGGTGGACTCAGCGCCGGATCGCCGAGAGTGCTTATCGGCTCCAGAAGAGGATCGAGTCGCGCGAGCGCGTGGTGGTGGGTGTCAACCGTTTCGAGACCTCGGACTCTGACGCGATGGAGATCATGAAGATCAGCCCGCGCCACCAGGCGGCCCAGGCTCGGGCGCTCGCGCGGCTTCGCGCCGGCCGACCAAAGGGGACGCTGGAACGTCACCAGAAAGCCATCGAGAAAGCGGCCCGAGGGGCGGAGAACTTGCTGCCGCCACTCAAAGCGGCGCTGGCCGACTACGTCACGATCGGCGAATGTTGCAACGTGCTCCGGGGCGTGTTCGGCGAGTACCAACCCTCGCAGGTCACCTGAAAGCAAGAGGAGACGACGGTATGACTTTTGTGGTCCCGATGATCGCCTATGAGGACGGGAACGCGGCCATGGACTGGTTGATCGAGGCATTCGGTTTCGTGGAGGCCGACCGGCGAGTAGCTCCGAACGGAAGGCTCACGCACGGCGAGGTCGAAGCGGGCGACGGGATCATCATGCTGGCCACGCCGACGCCCGACTACCAGAGCCCGAAGCATCATCGCGAAACCTGCGAGGCGGCCCGCAAGTGGTCTTCCGTTCCGTACATCATCGACGGCGTGCTGGTCCAGGTCGACGACATCACAGCCCACTGCGAGCGCGCGCGCGCGGCTGGAGCCGTCATCCTTTCGGAGCCGGAGGACACCCCGGATGGCCGGCACTACAGCGTGGAAGACATCGAGGGGCACCGCTGGATGTTCGAGGAGGTCGGCCTTCGTGTCTGAAGCCAAGCCCAAGAAGGTTGATCCGCTCAACCAGCTGCGGCAGCGCAAGTACGAGGCCGGGCACGGAGACGCCGAGGCATTCAACCGGCAGCACGCGAAAGGCAAGCTGACCGCCCGCGAGCGCATCGCGCGCCTTGTCGACCGCAACTCTTTCGAGGAGCTCGACATCTTCGCCACGCACCGCGCCCAGGGCTCGGACATGGAGGCGAAGCGCGTCCCCGGAGACGGTGTCGTCACCGGGATGGGAAAGATCGACGGCCGTGATGTGATGCTCTTCAGCCACGACGCATCGGTATTCGGCGGGTCCCTCGGCGAGGTGTTCGCGGAAAAGGTCATCAAGGTGATGGACCTCGCGCTGCGCAACCGGGTCCCGATCATCGGCATCAATGACTCGGGCGGCGCCCGCATCCAGGAGGGTGTTGTCTCGCTGGCGGGCTATGCCGAGATCTTCTGGCGCAATGTCGAGGCGAGCGGGCTCATCCCGCAGCTGAGCCTGATCCTGGGCCCATGCACCGGAGGGGCTGTCTACTCGCCCGCGATGACGGACTTCACCTTCATGGTCCACGGCGTCGGTTACATGTTCATCACCGGACCCGAGGTGATTCGCGTCACGACCGGTGAGGAGGTGACGTTCGACTCGCTCGGGGGAGCGGAGGTCCACAACGTCAAGTCGGGCGTGGCGCACTTTCTGGCCGAAACCGAGGACGAATGCTTCGCCCAGGTGCGGCGAATGTTCAAGTACATCCCGCAGAACTGCGACGAGCAGGCGCCGACATTGCCCGCAACCGACGACCCGGAGCGCGCCGCGCCTGGCCTCGCCACCGTGATTCCGGACAACCCCAAAGAG